>JBEIMN010000083.1:0-9101 GCA_040378705.1 Acidobacteriota bacterium | reverse complement strand
GAGTAAGAATAGGAGTAGGATCAGGGATTGGACTGGAACAATTCCAAAGATCTCTATCTCGCGACACCGCCGGTCGGCTTCTCCTGATTAACCGTCAAGTCACATTGGCCAGTCACATCAGGAGAAACGACCGGATCGATCATTTTCATACCCTGGTCACCCCCTGATCGGGCCTCACTGGCCTCACACTATCTGGGCTGCGGGTAGACCGTCGGTTTTCCGGCAACGCCCCTTCCCTTCCGGCCCTCCGGAGCCCCTGTCTTTAGCCTCCGACCGGGTTTCCGATCAACCTTTGGCTCGATCGGATAGCCGGCACGCTCCCAGGCCTCGAAACCTCCCAGCAACGCCCGTGTGTTTGTGAATCCAATATCCCGCAATCTCCACGCCATACTGGCGCTGGTCTTTTCATCCGGTCAGGTACAGTAGATGATGATCTCCCGATCCACCGGCACTCCGAGATCACTCTGGCTGGATTCCAGGTCGTCAAGAGTCAAATGGACGGCTCCACGGATCTGGACGCTGCTTCCAAGGTACGAACTGCCAGCCCGGGCGTCGATAATCAGGATCTTCTCCTTCCGCTCCATCTTTGCCTTCAGTTCATCGATCGAGATCCGATCGGCCTGCGTCTGCCGCCGGCTGGCGTCCTGAACGCCGCGAACCGGCCATTGAACCGGCCATTGAACCGGCCATTCGGCAGGGAGAACCGTCAGGATTAAACAGGCCAGCCCTAGCATCCTTAAAGTCAGCATAACTCTCCATTTCATCGCTCGACACGGGCACCGGCGCCCTTCATGACGCGTTCAACCTCGGCGAGGGTGACCATCGAGGTATCTCCCGGTGTGGTCATTGCCAGCGCACCGTGCGCAGCACCATACTCGACCGCCCGCTGCGGCCCCTGATTGGTGAGGTATCCATAGATCAGGCCGGAAGCAAACGAGTCCCCTCCGCCAACACGATCATATATTTCGAGATCTTCGCGAACAGGCGCCTGGTAAAACTGGCCGTGGTCATACAGAACCGCCCCCCAGTCATTGCGTGTCGCGGTTCGGGCGTGGCGGAGCGTGGTCGCAACGACGCTGATGTTCGGGTACTCCTGAACGACACGCTCGATCATCCGCCGGAAATTGCTGACATCGAGTTGGCTGTGATCCGCGTCGAGCCCCTCGACCTCAAAGCCGAGCGCCGCGGTAAAGTCCTCCTCATTGCCAAGCATGACATCGACCATCGAGGCAAGCCGGCGATTGACCTCCTGGGCGCGAGCTTTTCCCCCAATCGATTTCCAGAGTGAATCACGATAGTTGAGATCGTACGAGATCAGCGTTCCGTGACGACGTGCCGCCGCCATCGCCTCAAGCGCCACCTCGGGCGTCGTCTCGGAGAGGGCGCAAAATATCCCCCCGCAATGGAACCACCGCGCCCCTTCCTGTCCGAAGATACGATCCCAGTCAATATCCCCTGCCCGAAGCTGCGAGACTGCGGTATTGCCCCGGTCAGAGCAACCAAGCGCGGCGCGGACTCCAAATCCTCGCTCCGTAAAATTGAGACCATTGCGCACCGTCCGACCAACACCATCATACGAAACCCACCGGACGTGCGACTGATCGACACCACCCTGATAGATCAGGTCCTCAACCAGCCGGCCAACCGCATTGTCCGCAAAAGCGGTCACAACCGCTGTCTTCATCCCAAAGCATCGCTTCAGGCCACGCGCGACATTGTACTCACCGCCGCCCTCCCAGGCCTGAAATGTCCGTGTCGTGTGAACACGCCCATCGCCGGGATCGAGCCTCAGCATCACTTCACCAAGCGCGACGGCATCCCATCGACACTCCTCTTTCGGCCTGATCTTCAATTCCGTCATTGTCCCTGCTCCTTGTGTCCTCTCAGTGATCAAAGGCCAGAGATCTCTGGCCTCACCGGTTTATCCCCGTCTATTTGAGCCTATTCTGGTCTATTCCGGTCTATTCCGGGCCCAGTTTTCCAGACCTTATCTTATCGACCAGCGCGACCGCCTCACT
The DNA here is from genome assembly GCA_040378705.1 of Acidobacteriota bacterium. Lineage (GTDB taxonomy): Bacteria > Acidobacteriota > Blastocatellia > RBC074 > RBC074 > CAIOZW01. Next base: position 7,083 of record JBEIMN010000083.1, on the reverse strand, counting down.
GGTCAGCTCTCTGATTGCCGTGAAATCCCCCGCCGCCATAAGGTCCGGTTTGACCATCCAGCTGCCACCACAGGCGACGACCGCCGGCAACCCAAGGTAGTTCGCAATATTCCGCGTATCGATCCCGCCCGTCGGAATGAACCTGACCTGCCGATACGGGGCACAGATCGCCTGCAGAAATCTGACTCCACCCATCGCCTCAGCCGGAAAGAACTTCATGACCTCAAGTCCCTTTGCCAGAACTGCTTCAATCTCCGTCGGAGTGCAGACCCCCGGAAAGATCGTGATCCCACGCCCAAGGCAGTAATCGACAACCACCGGATTGGTACCTGGCGAGACGATGAACTGTGCGCCGGCGTCAACCGCGCGATCGACCTGCTCCGTCGTCAGTACCGTTCCGGCGCCAAGCAACAACTCAGGATAGCGCTGACCAATCCGGGCGAGCGAATCCGCCGCCGCCGCCGTGCGAAAGGTGATCTCCGCACAGGCCAGCCCCCCGGCGATAAGGCTCTCCGCAAGCGGCAACGCCTGGCTGCTCTCCGGAATGCTCACCACCGGAATTATCCCCATCCTCCCGATTCGATCAAGAATAGTCACAGCCTCTCCTTTTCTCTCAATCCCATTAAACTGGCCATTAAACCGATTCAGCGCCAATAAGACTTGCTCCGGCTTTGCGACACCGGCCGAAAATTGCTACCCTCGGCTCTGGTCGAAAATACCCGGATCTGAAGACGAATGAAGAAGAAATTTAACACCGCCGTCGATAAACTGCCAGCACTGCGGCCCCCCGCACTCGCGCCAGGCGACACCGTGGCAATCGTCGCACCGGCCAGTAACCTGAAAGCAGAGTACCTGGCACGCGGCATCGCTGAACTGGAAAGCCTCGGACTCAGGGCCGAATATCGCCCCGACATCCTTGCCCGTGATCGCTACACTGCCGGCGACGATCCGCGCCGCGCCGCTGAACTGATCGAGGCCCTGACCAACCCGGCGATCAGTGCCGTCTGGGCTGCCCGTGGCGGCTATGGCTCGATGCGCCTCCTCCCGCTTCTCGATCGTCAACTGCCCAACATCCCGCCACGAATCTTCATCGGGTATAGCGATATGACGGCACTCCACCTCTATCTCTATCACCGCTTCGGGTGGGTGACATTCCACGGCCCGATGATCGCCAAGGATCTTGCCGGTGGCAAAGACCACTACGACCGTCCGACACTCCTTGGTCTGCTGACCAGTCCAGACCCATACGGCGCAATTGACGCGCCCCCCCTCACCATACTCCACCGCAGCACGGAGGATCGCGTCAGCGGCAGACTCGTCGGTGGCTGCCTCTCACTGATCGTGTCACTGATCGGAACGGAATCTGAACTGGAGACTGACGGAACAATTCTTTTTCTTGAAGACACCGGGACTCGCCCATACGCCATCGACCGAATGCTCCAACAACTGAAGCAATCGGGAATGATGCGCGGCGTTCGTGCCCTGATATTTGGTGAGATGTCCGATTGTCAGCAAAATCCCGAACAGGGATATCTGATCGAAGATGTTCTGGCAGAGTCTACCGCGGACCTCGGCATCCCCGTCCTCTTCGGCCTCCGAAGCGGGCACAGTTCGCGCCATAATCTGACACTCCCGCTTGGTGTCGCGGCAACTGTCGATCTCGGTTCAGGACGACTCATCATCGACGAAGCTGCCGTGTACCGGGCAGCTCCTGCCAGCGAATCCTGACCGAGTAGGAGCCTCGATTGTCGTCGAAGTTATCGTCATTCACGCCAAGAAAGAGCCGACCATACTCACCCTCTTCCGTTGCCGGCGTGCTTCGCGCTCCAAGCCCGATGGTGTTGGAAAAACGCCCATCACGATATCGAATTCTGGCAATCAGCGCCCCCGGCCCACGATCAGTGACCGGCAGCCTCGCCGTCCGACCAGTGCCATTCCTGGCTCCATCCGGACCACTCGTGACGCGGTTTCCAATCTCGATCGTCCCCTCGGCAACGATCTCAAACGTCATGTTCGGCGTAACATCGATCCCGGTGTCGGTCCACGGCGCAGAACCGCTGACCGTGACCAGCTTCTCGCGCCCACCCGTCGTCTCTCCGCTACCGGCTCCTCCGGCTCCTCCTGCTCCTCCGGCTCCACCGGCTCCGCCGGCTCCAGATGAAGACTCCCCGCTTCGGTCGATCGAGACCTCGACGCGGAAAGCTCCACTCGCACTTCGCGTCTCCCAGTGATTGACGGTGAGGTAGAGTGTTCCATCGATCTCCGCCGTAAACTCGCGCTCCCGACCTACCAGGATCGCCGGGGAATCCTCAGCCTGGCCAATGATCGCGATCAGCGCGCCATCGTTCTGCTGCGGCATTGGCGCATCGGGATCACGCCGCCCGCTCAATCCATCCGGCCGAACCGGCGTCCGCCCATCCAGATTGATCGTCCCACTCGCCGCCAATCGGACGCGCGTCCCCTTATGCAACTGAATCCCGGTCTTGATCCACTGCTCCGCCAGCCGAACCTCAACCGTCGGAAGCACCTCCCACCGTCCGGCCACATCACCCGGCGGCTCATTAACCACCCGCTCCTCGCGCTCCATCACCAGCCGAACCACTTCCGCTGTTCGATAACGGCGCGACTCCCCATTCTCCAACTCAAAGAGGAACTGACCATTCTCGTATCCCAGAAAGCGGCCGCGCACGGTACTGCCGTTTCTGAGGTAGAGCGTATCCGCCCAACCAGCAACCGCACCAATCATCAGCAATGCAACGATGAGGAGTATTTTCTTCATGGCTCTAATATAAATGGAAAACGTCATAATCCACGGCGACCAGTCAGTACCAGTCAGGTAAAGAATCCGCCGAATGTTACTACTTGCCAGATCAGTGGCCACCCCGATCAGGTCTCAGCTCAGAACGATCGTTCAGCATCTCCTCATACCAATCAAGATATTCCTTAAGATGCCGCTCCCTGCCATATTGATCACGCGCCTTGCGATACCCATTTTCAGCCATAGCCTGCCTCAACTCATCATCATTCAAGAGTTCAGCAATTCGCGCTGCCATCTTTTCACTGTCGCCCGGTGGAACCAGATAGCCTGTCTTTCCATCATCGACAACCTCTGGTATTCCACCCACTCCCGTCGCGACAACCGCCAGCCGACAGGCCATCGCCTCCGCTATCACCAGCCCAAAGGCCTCTGCTCTCGCAGCGTGAATATAGAGATCCGATGCCTGATAGAATCTGGCAAGATCCTCCTGACTGCCCTGATACCCATAGTAACGAAAGGTAATCGACCCGCTACGCTTCTCCGGCGCACTCTCACCGATGCAGATAAAATATATCGGCTTGCGGCTTTCAACCGATGAAACAAGGTTGACCGCGCGGTCCAGTGTCGCATAGTCCTTGTACTGATTATTGATCGTTTTGTTGGCAATAAACAGAACGATCAGCGACTCCTCCGGCAGCCCCAGCTCCCGTCGCACCGCGACCTTCTCCGCCGGCTTGAATATCTCAAGATCGATACCATACCTGATAACTTTAGATTCGATGATCGCCGGCTTCAATACAGAATCGACCGCCCTGTCGACCAACCACCGGCTTGATGCGGCAATATACAAACGACTCTGCCGGTATAGCTCTCGCTTGAAATTCAGGTTATGTGCCGTGCCGTCTCGCCTGATCGCCGGGTAAGTTTGCAGATCTGGGCAACTCCCACACGTGCTCCGCCAGCGTTCACAATCGAAGGTATAGGCACAATGGCCCGTGTAAGCCCATTCATCGTGCAATGTCAGAACTACCGGAAACTTATCACTCAGCTCAACAATCGCCCGCAGATCAAAATAGTTGCCGTGAAGGTTGTGAAGGTGAATGACATCCGGCTTATCCGGAATTCGGGCGAGTAGGGCGTGAATCCCGGGATAGTCGAAATCCTCATATCCATGATGCCAGTTTGTCCACCTTTTCAACTCGCCAAGATTGGCCAGCCAGCCACTCAAACGCGAACCTGACCTTGCCCCAATCTCCTGCAACAACTCCTGTTTCCGTCTCCAAAACGCGGCCCACGGACGCCGATAACGATCGTTCTCAAATGGCAGGATATGCGGGTCATCCTGAATCTTACGACCCACGGCGAGATAGGCATCATGCCGATTCAGCCGCGCCTGCCGGAACAACTCCCACGCCATCTTTTCAGCCCCACCCGCCTTGTCTGTCGTACTGATATGCAATATACGCATCGGACTATTTCCCATCCGCTTCCTTTTCATAAATCGCGTATGCATATCCCGGAATTACCGATGATATTCTCATCCCTCCCAGCACGACCGGCGTTGGCGTAAAACGCTTCTCTATCAACCGATACCCCTTTGTCGTCTCCGGAATATTTGTATCACTCAGTTGATCCTGCAGAACAAAATAGTACTTCGCTCTCAGGCTGGTAAAACTGTCATTCAGATTATTACCCAGCACACTCGCCCTTGTCCTCCACGGCGGGCCGCTCAGAACAACCGGAGATCGGCCGCTTGGTGAGCTATACTCACTGATCAAAATATACTCATCCTCGGCAAGCGTCCGCTTCAAATCCTGGTATCGATCACGCGCCACCTCGAAACTTACTCCGCCAGTCAGCACCGACCGCTGCAGAAGCGAACTCCTCAAATAACCCAATCCGGGCATAAAGACAATGACCGCATAGATGAAGACACCTGCCACGATCAGGTTACCCGGCGAAAGGTCGAGGGAATAACGGATATTACGATTTCCCTCCTCCAGCCTGAAGGCGAATCCCCCCATCCCTTTCAGTAATTCTGCCTGCCTCAGTATCCAGAGAAATATTGCCGGAAAGAGCCCCAACAGGCTGTAATTTATCTCCGGCCAATAGACAACAAAGAACCATAGCTGCCCCGGCAGAATGAAAAGGAACGCGAGCACGAGGATCCGGATCAACAGCGGGCTGTCGCTTCTGCTCTTCTTCACCGATAAGGCGACGACAATCAGCGAGACGAGCGCGAATGGCATAATCAGCAGCGGCGCAAACTTTATCGTCACCCAGCTCTTCGCAAACCTTGAAATATTTATCGCCGGAAACTTGTAGTAAAGGCTAAAAAGCCCCGCATGATCCTTCGCCCCGTAACTGACTGTCTTGACAAACAGATCCATCAACGGCCCGGGATAGACAATCGCCGTCAGGGCCGCCCAACAAACCCCCGCAGCAATCAGGCTGATCGTCGCGTCAATGATCACCCGCCGGAGCGGCGCCGATCCCAACAACGCCCCAAAAACAGAAAACACCCCGACAAGGTATCCCGGAAATGGCGAAATCGCCGCAATAACTCCGATCTGTATTCCCAGAAACAGCGGCGGGACTCGCTCTCTGAAAAAGAACTCACTGATCAGTCCGGATAACAGCAGCACGAGCACGATACCATGATCAGGCCGCCCCTGAAGATATTGCAGCACACTCGAGATCGCGAAGGCACTCGCTACCGCACACACCCCCGATACCAAACGGGAACAGCCAAGCCTTCTTCTCGGAACAGCATAGAATAGTAACAGGCTCAGGACAAAAGCGATGAGGTTTGATAAATGGACCATCCTGAGGAAGGAATCATACCCCGTCCCTCTCATCAGAAATGCAACTACCGGGTAATATAACTGACCGTGCAGGTTGAAATCGTTCCGGCCATTGGCGAGCCTCAGCATTCGAGTATAGACGTCGAAGGTATCCCCAAGCCCATTGGCCCGATTGATGACCACGGTCGAATACATCGTCGAATCTTCATGAAACCCCGGCCACAGCGAATGTGTCGCCGACCACCCACCATAGAGACCAATTGCTATCAGCACGATGAGCCCAACGCAGGCCAACATCCTCACTATCCTGATCACAATAACATTCATATTTTTCCCGGTATTAACTCAATATTCAAATTCCTGCCTGAAAACTACGACAAGTATCGATCACTTCATCCACCTGCTCATCAGAAAGATGCGGTCCGATTGGCAGACTCAGTACCTCGTCGGCCAGCATCTCTGCAATTGGAAACGACCTTCTGGAAAAAGCATGCCGACTGTATGCCGGCTGCCGGTGCGGTGGCACAGGGTAATGAATCATCGTCCCAATCCCACGCGCCGACAGCGCGGACTGAAGCGCGGCGCGGTGTCCCGTCCTGACAACATACAGATGCCAGACAGGATCAGCCCAGGCTGGAACGGTCGGAAGTATCAGGCCACTCCCCGCCAACCCCCGTGTATATCGCTCCGCAATCGACTTTCGACGATCATTCTCCTGATCCAGGTATCGCAGCTTCTCGCGCAGAAACGCCGCCTGCAGCTCGTCGAGCCGCGAGTTACAGCCCTCTGCTTCATTGTGGTACTTGACTCGTGAACCATAGTTTCGGAGCACCCTGATCCGATCCGCCAGGCTGGCATCGTTTGTCGTCACCGCCCCGCCATCTCCAAGCGCCCCAAGATTCTTCCCCGGATAAAAACTGAACCCCGCCGCATGCCCCAGCCCACCAGTCCGCTGACCTTGATAACGCGCACCATGTCCCTGTGCGGCATCTTCCAGAACCTTCAATCCGTACCGGTTCGCCAGCTCCATCAGCGGTCCCATCTCCGCCGGCTGGCCATAGAGATGGACCGGCAGAATCGCACGTGTCCGATCAGTCAGCGCCGCTGCCACCCGCTCCGGGTCGAGATTGAAGGTTGTCGGGTCCGGTTCAACCAGAACCGGAGTCACCCTGATCGCAGTAACCGCCAGTAGTGTCGCGATAAAGGTATTGGACTGAACGATCACCTCGTCGCCTTCCTTAATCCCCCACGCCTCCAACACCAATCGAAGCGCTTCCAAACCATTCCCAACTCCAACACAGTGCTCCACCCCACAATACGACGCAAACTCTCTTTCGAAGCGCTCACACTCCTCTCCCAGGATTAGCCAGCCGGAATCGAGCACCCGGTCAAAGGCCCGCTGTAAAACTATCCGATGAGTATTGTTGATCGAATGGAGATCGAGAAATGGAACCATCAATCCCTCCCATGCCTCACCGCATTGATGAAATCATCGTAATTACGCCAATAATCCTTCTCGTC
>JBEIMN010000082.1:0-9185 GCA_040378705.1 Acidobacteriota bacterium | reverse complement strand
GATGTCGAGCGTGACCGTATCATGAGTGCCAGCCAGGCAAAGGACTATGGCCTGATCGATCAGGTCATCAAGCACAGGGAATAATAATCCGGATGGGTGTGGCAACAAACGTGTCCCGCTTGTCGCGACAGCCTTGTTGCCTCATCCGTCCCCACTCCCGATATGAACAAACGTTCACCATTTTACGATCCTGGATCTGAATCGGCTGTACCGGCTGATATGGGACATCTTACGGGCTCATTTTCGCCCGGTGGGGTGGTTCGTTGTTCATTCTGTAATCTTGGAGAGGGAGAGGTCGCGAGGCTGTTCGAGGGCTATGCCGGCTATATCTGCGACGAATGCGTCGATGTCTGCACCCAGATCCAACTCGATTTCGAGGACATGGGATTTGCTCAGCCCAAAACCAACCGCCCCTGGTACAAGAGACTCTTCGGTCAGGAAGACGAAGAGGATTCAATCTGCAGCTTTAACCTTCACGATCGCAACAATCCCCAGGGTGATCGTCTGTTCCCCGGAAATGATGCCCAGATCTGCGACAAGTGTGTGCGTGCCTGTGAAGTCCTCAAATCAACCCTCGTTATTGGGGGCTGAGCAGACTCAAGGCTCCAATGCCACTGGTTACCCGGCTTGCGCGCCCGCAAATGCTTGTTTATGATGGTTTTTGATGGTTCGGCATTACGGGTCTCAACGGTCACTGTCCGCCGATCCCTAAGTTTTCCCGAGAATCCCGATTTTCAAGAATTGCAATGGGTCGAAGATTTCGGGAGCCGCCGGCTGAATGAGACGCCAGGCAGAGCCGCCTCTGCGGCGCTATAAATCCAATTTCTACGGATTCACCCTCTGAGTTTGTGCGGTGAATCAGAGTGCTGGTTCAAAATATCGAGGTGGAGGCCTCCCGGAAATGAGAAGAGGAGACGATACATTGCGCTGCAGTTTCTGCGGCAAGAACCAGAACGAGGTCAAAAAACTGATCGCCGGGCCAACGGTCTATATCTGTAATGAGTGCATCGATATCTGTATCGAAATCATCAGCGACGATGCCCAGCAGGACACCTCGACCTCCCGTCCGGCACTGCCCAAACCGATCGAGATCAAAACTTTCCTCGACGAGTATGTTATTGGCCAGGACGAGACTAAAAAGAAGCTGGCCGTTGCCGTCTATCAGCACTACAAGCGAATCGAGATGCTGAAACGGCGTGGTGAAGTCGAGATCCAGAAAGCGAACATCATGCTGATCGGGCCGACGGGGACAGGCAAGACACTGCTCGCCCAGACACTGGCCCGAATGCTGAAGGTTCCATTCACGATCGTCGATGCGACGACCCTGACCGAAGCGGGTTATGTCGGCGAGGATGTCGAGAACATCATCCTCAAATTGCTCCAGGCTGCCAATGGGGACGTCGAGCGCGCTCAGCACGGCATTATCTACATCGACGAGATCGACAAGATCTGCCGCAAGGACGAGAATCCATCGATCACCCGCGACGTGTCGGGTGAGGGCGTACAACAGGCACTCCTCAAGATTCTTGAGGGAACCGTCGCCAACGTCCCACCGCAGGGGGGCCGCAAACATCCGCACCAGGAGTTCTATCTCGTCGACACGACCAATATCCTCTTCATTTGCGGTGGGGCCTTCGTCGGGCTGGACAAAGTGGTTCAAAAACGATTTCGGCAGCAGGGGATGGGATTTCAGGCCAAGATTCGGCCTCTCAGTCAGACCAACCCCTCGACGCTTCTCGACCAGGTTCAGCCCGAGGATCTGATCAAGTATGGACTGATTCCCGAATTCGTCGGACGACTGCCAATCATTGGTACGCTGCACGAACTTGACGAGACAGCGATGATCGAGATTCTCACCCAACCCAAGAATGCGCTTGCGCGACAGTATCAAAAGACGTTCGAATGGGACGGGATCAAGCTCAACTTTACCGACGAGGCACTGCAGGCGATCGCCAGACAGGCCTGCGAGCGTAAGGTTGGGGCTCGTGGACTGCGAATGATTCTCGAAGAGTTGATGCTCGAGGCAATGTACTCACTGCCAGGTCAGAAGAAGATCAAGGAATTCCAGGTGACCGCTGAAATGGTCGCTAATCGTCGTGTCGCGTTCCCACTGGAGAAGGCTGGTTAAGCGCCAGGCTGATGACCGGATCAAGGTAGAATAGCAACCATGCAAGAATTTCATGACCGTACACCAGGTGATGTCGTCCAGTACCCGATGGTACCAATCCGGGACGTCGTCGTCTTCCCGCAAACGAAGGCCGCTTTTGTCATTGGCCGTCCGGCATCCGTTCGTGCTCTGGAAGAAGCGCTGGCCGGTGATCGGATGATCTTCCTCGCCACGCAGCATGACGCCACGGTCGAGGATCCGGCAGCTGACCAGATTTATCAGGTTGGCACTCTGGCCTACATCGCCAATTCACTCCGAAAGCCAGACGAGCAGACGATCAAGGTTCTCGTCGAGGGGCGTGACCGGGCACGAATAGTCCGGATCGAGGAGCGCGAGGGCTATGCCGTCGCGACGCTCCGCAAGGCGCCAATCGCGGCTGACAATCAGAAACGGAGTGAGCAGATGGTCGCCCGTCTGACAGCACTCGCCGAGCAGTATCTCAAGCTGGCCCAGGACGTCAATCCGGATCTGCTTCAGGCGGCACTCCGAATCCCGGATCCCGGTCAACTCGTCGATCAGCTTGCAGACAAGATGAAGCTTGAGGTCGCCGACAAACAGAGCCTGCTCGAGATCTACTCTCCATTTGAGCGATTGATGCGAATGAGCGAAATTCTCGAGATCGAGATCGACAAGCTCAACATCGACCGAACGATTCAGACCCGCGTCAAACGGCAGATGGAGAAGCAGCAGCGCGAGTATTATCTGAATGAGAAGATCAAGGCGATCCACAAGGAGCTTGGAAGAAAGGACGAGCGGGCAGAGATCGAGGAGTTGAAGCAGAAGGTCGAAGAGGCTGGAATGAGTGCCGACGCCTACGAAAAGGCAATGGCCGAGCTGAAAAGACTCGAACTCATGCCGCAGATGTCCGCCGAATCGACCGTCTCGCGCAATTATCTCGACTGGCTCCTCAGCGTCCCGTGGAAGAGTCGGAGCGAAGAGATCCGTGATATTCGCCACGCACGCGAAGTTCTCGAACTGGACCACTACGGACTTGAGAAGATCAAGGAACGGATCATCGAATATCTGGCGGTTCGGCAACTGGTCGCGAGTCCACGCGGTTCAATCCTCTGTTTCGTCGGCCCGCCGGGAGTCGGAAAGACCTCGCTTGGCCGCTCGATCGCCAAGGCCACCGGCCGAAAGTTCGTCCGACTGTCACTTGGCGGCATCCGTGACGAGGCGGAGATCCGGGGCCATCGCCGCACCTACATCGGCGCGCTTCCCGGACAGATCATCCAGATGATGAAGAAGGCCGGTACGGTCAACCCGCTGGTTCTTCTCGACGAAGTCGACAAGATCGGTTCCGACTTCCGCGGTGATCCGTCGGCCGCCCTGCTCGAGGTGCTCGATCCGGAACAGAATCACACTTTTCACGATCACTATCTCGACGTCGAGTATGATCTCTCGCAGGTCATGTTCATCGCGACGGCGAATGTGCTTCACACCATCCCGGCGCCACTCCAGGATCGGCTCGAGATCATCAGACTCGCCGGCTATACCGAACGCGAAAAGACGGAGATTGCACGACGCCACCTGCTCCACAAGCAGGCGGAGGCCAACGGACTTAAGAATGACCAGATCGACTTCACGACCGATGGTCTGAAGACGGTAATCGAGCTCTACACGCGCGAGGCTGGAGTCCGTAACCTTGAACGTGAGATCGGTTCGATCAGCCGCAAGGCAGCCCGCCAGCTCGTCGAAGAGATGGGGACAGAACCGGTCACGGACAAAGCAAAGCCGTTCCACATTGTCATCGACGCCGAGACGGTCAGGAACATGCTTGGCCCCGCCAAATATCGTACGCAGCGAATAAATGAGAAGAGCGAGATCGGGCTGGCCAATGGGCTGGCAGTAACCGAGACCGGTGGCGATGTCCTCCAGATCGAGGCAACCCTCGTCGAGGGGAGCGGCAAGCTGACCCTCACCGGAAAACTTGGTGACGTCATGCAGGAGTCTGCCCAGGCGGCAATCACCTACATTAGATCGCGTGCAGCAGAGTTGGGAATTCCCGTCGATCTGCACAAAAGCTATGATCTTCACGTCCATGTCCCGGAAGGTGCAATCCCCAAGGATGGTCCGTCTGCCGGCATCACACTTGCGACGGCCATGACCTCGGCGCTGACCCGTATCCCGGTCAACCGTGAGGTCGCCATGACCGGCGAGATTACCCTCCGGGGCAAGGTACTGCCAATCGGTGGAGTCAAGGACAAGCTGCTCGCTGCCCACCGTGCCGGCATTACAACCATTATCCTCTCACGCGAGAATGAGAAGGATCTTAGCGAAGTGCCGGAGGATGTCCGAGCGGAACTCCAGATCAACCTCGTCGATTCAATGGACGAGGTCCTGCAGATTGCCCTTGAAAAAATGCCGACTCCTCGACCCGACACCGCACTCGAAATCAATGCCGCCCTCTGGCAGCAACACGCTAACGGCGAACCCGCGACCGGGACTCCGGTCAGAAGCCCGGAGGGTATCGTAAACGGGTAGCGAGGCTACACGTCTCCCACTCAATGCATCCTCCAGGCCCCTCCAATGAAAGTCAAAAGCGCTAAATTCATGCTTGCCGTAACGGATCCCGTCTCCTTCCCACGGGATCCGTTACCACAAGTCGTATTCATGGGGCGCTCAAACGTCGGCAAATCAAGCCTTCTCAACAGCCTCCTTGGAGTAAAAGGGCTCGCCCGCACGAGCTCCACTCCGGGCCGAACCCAGACCATCAACTTTTTCCTGATCGACCAGTCTTTCTATTTCGTCGATCTGCCAGGATATGGATACGCGAAAACATCGAAAGAGAATCGTCGCCAGTGGGGACAATTAATTGAAAGTTACCTTGCGGAAAGACCCCAGCTTGTGCTATCTATCTTGCTTGTCGATGCGCGACACGAGCCCACCCCTTTAGATCTCCAGATGAAATCATGGCTCCAACATTTCGGGCTTCCCCTTTTGGTGGTCTCAACTAAGGTTGACAAGTTGTCGGCAAACGAGCGTCAAAGGTCTCTGAAACAAGCCTGTAAAGTTCTGGAAGTTGACCGAGTGGTTCCATACTCCTCCGCCACTCACGAAGGGGCGAGCCAGGTCTGGGAAATTATTCGTTCTCGCATGACCCATAACGGCTGATTAGTGTACACAAGGATACCCTAAGAATGTACCAGATACGCCATCCCCGCTGGGGAATGTGTGTAAGCAGCCTTCCTGACAAATAAAACTAATACTACCCGGTTCTGACTGACACCGGCCCCCATCGTTACCCCACCATCAGTCGACTAGTTGACGCAGAGGTAATCTCTATGCCAGAAAGAACACCAAAAAGACCAAGTCCGAATACACACAGCCCGATTGACGAGGAACTTCCTGAATACGAAGAGGGATATGGAGATTTTCTTGATATTGCCGATCTGAAGGAGATGAATATCTCGAAACTCACTCAGATCGCCAAGGAGCTTGACGTGCCCGGCGCGACCGGAATGCGGAAGCAGGAGCTGATCTTCAAAATTCTTCAGGCGCAGACAGAGAAGTCCGGCCTGATCTTCTCGGAGGGTGTGCTTGAGACACTCCCTGACGGATTCGGATTCCTTCGCGCACCTGAATACAACTACCTGCCAGGCCCCGATGACATCTATGTCAGCCCATCCCAGATTCGCAAGTTTGACCTGCGGACTGGTGACACAATCTCCGGGCAGATCCGTCCTCCAAAGGAAGGAGAGCGGTATTTTGCGCTGATCAAGGTAGAAGCGATCAACTTCGAGCCACCGGAGATCGCACGCGACAAGGTGTTCTTCGACAATTTGACGCCGCTCTATCCGAACGAACAGTTGCGATCAGAGACCTCGACCGAGAATGTCTCGGGACGGGTGATCGACCTGTTCACTCCAATCGGCAAGGGCCAGCGCGGACTGATCGTGGCGCCTCCACGAACCGGCAAGACGATGCTGCTGCAGACGATTGCCAATTCGATCACCGAGAACCATCCGGAAGTGACACTGATCGTGCTGCTGATCGATGAGCGCCCGGAAGAGGTGACCGATATGCAGCGGTCGGTAAATGGTGAGGTCATCTCCTCGACCTTTGACGAGCCAGCCTCCCGCCACGTCCAGGTTGCCGATATGGTAATCGAGAAGGCGAAGCGACTGGTCGAGCACCGGCGTGACGTCGTCATCCTGCTCGATTCGATCACTCGACTTGCCCGTGCACACAACGCAGTCGTCCCGCCATCCGGAAAGATTCTCTCCGGCGGTGTGGACTCGAACGCGCTCCAACGTCCGAAACGGTTCTTCGGTGCGGCACGAAATATCGAGGAGGGTGGAAGCCTGACAATTATCGCCACCGCACTAATCGAGACCGGTAGCCGGATGGATGACGTGATCTTCGAAGAGTTCAAGGGAACCGGCAACATGGAGATTCACCTTGACCGGAAACTCTCCGACAAGCGTGTCTTTCCGGCAATCGATCTTCAGAAATCGGGCACCCGCAAGGAGGAGTTGCTCATCAACAAAAAGGATCTCGATCGGATCTGGGTACTGCGAAGGGTTCTCAATCCGCTCTCATCCGTTGAACAGATGGAACTGGTGCTTGAACGACTCGATAAATCGAAGACCAATGCAGAGTTCCTTGGCTCGATGAATCAGTAGCGAGCACTGCTGTCGGCTGGTAACGGCAGTAACTGCAAAGCCCGCCCGCCTCAGGATACGACATCCGGACTTAGATCAGGATGATCAGACACGAGGCGCTGGCGGGCTCTCTTATTCACTCTTATTCACTCTTATTCACTGAGGTTCCGGTAACTGAACCGGCCGGGACGAGAGTCTATTCTTTGTTGAGCGTCAGCGCGATATTACGAACCTCGTCGTTTTCGATCGTAATCTCGATCGACGAGGGCTTGAATCCTTCGGCGCGTGCGGTAACGCGATAACTGGCCGGCTCAGCCTTGAGACGGAAGGCAAACTCGCCTCCCTCGCGGGAGACTGTCTCCATCTTCACCTTCTTCTTACCATCGATTCGCTCGAGCGTGACTGTGGCGTTCGGAAGCGAATATCCGTCTCCCTGAAGAATAGCTCCGCGGATCACCGCATATGGATCTTCCTCACGCGACAATTCAATGATCCGACTTAGTCGCACGGCCTCACCGGACTCGACGCTCAGCGCCCGGGTAGTGAAGGTCTTGAAGCCACTGATGGAGAAGCTCAGGACATAGTCGCCTGGCTTGAGATCCTTCAGCGTAAACTCACCCTGCGAGCCACTCTTAATCTCGTACTGGCCACCATTCGTCGTCGCCTTGATTGTCACGCCCTCGAGTGGCTTGCCCTTCTGCGCCTTGACGATGCCGCGAATGCTGCCCGCATTACCGGACTGGCCATTCCCTGTTCCAGACACCCCCGTCGACAGACAGAGACTCAATCCCACCAGCAGCCCAATCAATTTCATCACCATCGCTCCATTCATCAAACGTCAGGTTGTGAGATAATGTCCGCGGACCAATATTCCGACATTGAAAACCGGGACCGATGAAAAAGACAATCCTCAATCTTATACCGATTCTGCTCCTGATACTCCTGCCAGAATGGCTGCAAGCCCAGGAACGGCCGATTACACTGCGGATGGAGACCGATGTCGTGGCGATCGATATTGTCGCCACGGACCGCAATGGCAACCATATCCGTGATCTGCGCCGCGAAGAACTGGAGCTGCTCGAAGACGGAAGATCACGTTCCTTTGATCTGTTTGCCGTCAACCGTGAATCGACACTCTCCCGCCCGCTTGCAGTCGTCTTCGCGCTCGATCTCTCGGGCAGCCTGAAGCTGGAAGAGACAGTAACGCTGCGTGAGTCGGCACTGAAGTTCCTCGAACTGGTCAGGGGTGACTCAGTCTTTGCCGCGATAACCTTCAATCATGAGGTAAAGGTGCGCCAGGGATTTACACGTGATGTAAAAAAGCTGGCGGATGCCTTTACCCGGGCAGTTCGTTTCGAAGGCTCAACCCGAATCTATGACGCAATCGACCGCGGAGTCACCCTCCTCAACCGTGAAGCTCCTCGGTTTATCAGGGATCGCCCGGTGCGCCGCGCGCTCGTCGTCATCAGTGACGGGTTCGACTCGGCCAGCATAATCGACCGACGCGAGATGATCCGTCGCGCCATGGCCGCGGGTGTGACCATCTATTCGATAACACTCCCATCCTATGTCCTGTCGGCAACCAGACGCAACGAGCGGGTTCTCACCCCCCTCGACGCGACCCGCATCGTTCAGGCAACCGGGGGAAACGACTTTGCCGCCGATGCTGGAGATTTTACACCAGTCTTCCGCGCACTCGCTGAAGAGATCCGCGCCACCTATGCTATCGCCTTCTACCCCGAAATACGTGATGGAAGGGCTCACCGACTGGAGGTCAGAACCTCGCGACCCGATGTGCGGCTCAGACTTAGCCGTACCGGATACCAGGCACCTCCGCAGTGAAGCCGATCACTCACGCATTCTTACCGTATCACTTTAATCCTGCGACGTGCGGCCTGTGCCGCTGATTGATCAATAATCATCATCCTCATCGTAGTCGTCTTCTTCATCCGCGGCGAGATCCAGTTCGATCGGATCAAGGCCAACGACCTCGAGTCTCGCGTCACACTCTTCGCAATCAAGCTGATCTCCTTTGTCCACTTCTTCGTCGACGTGGATCTCGGCTTCACATTCAGGGCATACAGCTATCGGCATGATTGGTCTCCTCTGTCATAATAATATCTATTACTGCAGTATACGATACCTGAAAAATCTAGCGAAATCGGAGCGTTTTGGCAATCCTAGTCGGTCATACTCTTCGACATCCGGCAACGATTATTCGCGAACCGGCGCCGGCTCTACGTCCCCGATCAGTGGGACGCAGACTGACGGCGATGCAACTCTTCCTGATTCGTAATGATAATCGATCAGTATTGACGGGATGTTTATCACGTGGAGTCTGATATTCGCCCGATATTCAAGTGTTTCAACGACAGTCGACCAAAAATCATCTTGCACGGCCGTTGATGATTACG
>JBEIMN010000081.1:0-9185 GCA_040378705.1 Acidobacteriota bacterium | reverse complement strand
GTCGAACCCGGCGGCCATGATCTCGGCCATGAGCCGATCGCACAACAGCCCGATCGTCGATACCATTCTCTCCAGGCTTGGCGTCGGGAAGAGAGTCCAGTCGGGGAGTGTCGGACTGAAGATGGGCCTGCTGGCGGAGGGCGCCGCGCACCTTTATCTCCATCCGGCGCAGAAGACAAGCATCTGGGACACCTGCGGACCGGAGGCGATTCTGCAGGAGGCAGGTGGCATTGTCACCGACATCAACGGCGATCCCCTCCGCTATACTGATGCGACGGTCCGCAACCTGCGCGGGATCGTCGCCAGCAATGGCACCATGCACGACCGCGTCATCTCCGCGATTCAGGAGGCTCTCCGCGAAAACAGGCATTGAGATATGAGCGAACAGGCACTGCGATCACTACCATCCATCGATCAGCTTCTGCGCCAGGAGGAGCTGCAACCGATCATCGCGTCCGCCGGACGTGACAATGTCCGCGATCGGCTGCGCGAAGTTCTGGCAGAGGTTCGCTCTGAAATATTGAAGTCACGTCCGCCGGAATCAACCGGAATCGATTCCGGCGGTATCGATTCCGGGGATGCCCTGAATCCAACGACGGAGATCACGCGCCGACTGGCTGGCCGCTTCGATCGCCGTGACAGATCGCGGACTCAGCCGGTGATCAACGCCGCCGGCGTCGTGCTCCACACCAATCTTGGACGCGCTCCGCTGAGTAAGGCCGCGCTCGACGCGATCCGCGAAGTAGCGAGTGGATACTGCAATCTGGAGTACGAGCTGGAGAGTGGGCGAAGGGGCAGGCGCGGCGCGGGGCTCGAATCGATGCTCGCCGATCTGGTCGGCTCTGGGAGCGCCGCGGTCGTCAATAACTGTGCCGCAGCAGTGCTTTTGACGCTCAACACCCTTGCAGAGGGCGGCGAGGTGATCATCTCGCGTGGTGAACTGGTCGAGATCGGCGGCTCATTCCGCATTCCGGACGTGATTGCCAAGTCTGGTGCCCGGCTGCGTGAGGTCGGAACGACCAATCGAACCCGGCTGAGCGACTATGAGCAGGCGATCAACGCGGAGACAAAGGTGATCCTTCGCGCACATCCATCCAACTACCGCATCGTCGGATTCACCGCGAAGCCCTCCGTCGCCGAGCTCGCCGACCTCGCACGTACCCACAACCTGCCATTTTTCGAGGATCAGGGCAGCGGCTGCCTGATCGATCTGCAGGGGGTTGGGATTCACGACGAGCCAGCGGTTGCGACATCGCTCGCCGCCGGCGTTTCTGTCGTCGCCTTCAGCGGAGACAAGCTGCTCGGCGGTCCGCAGTGCGGCATCATCCTCGGCGAGTCCGAGCACATCAAACGGATCAAGTCGAATCCGCTTATGCGCGCACTGCGGGTCGATAAACTGAGCTATGCGGCTCTCGAAGCGACCATTGCCAGCTACCTGCGCGGAACAGCGAAACAGGAGATCCCGGCGCTCGCCGCGATCCACACGACACGCGAACAGCTCGCCGCGCGCGCCTCTGCCTTCATCGATCGGGCTGGCCCACTGCCAGCAGGGGTGACATTGGCGGCAATCGAGGGCTCCTCGGTCGTCGGTGGCGGCACTGCACCAGATACCGCGCTGCCAGGCGTGCTGATCGCAGTCTCCCATCCCGGCCGCGGCCCACAGGAGATAGAGTCCGCGCTCCGCAACCATCCGACCCCGATCATCGCCCGCATCGTCGATGATCGACTGACGATCGACCTTCGCACGGTTCGTCCCGACGAGGAAGCAGTAATCATCGCGGCCCTCCGCCGGTTGTAGAACCTGTTCGGGCCTCGCCGCAATGCCCGGTCTGCCGCTATGGCTACTCTTGCCGCAATGCCTACTCTGAAATAATCCGGTAGGAGACGAAAGCGAACCGCCCGCTATCCGGCGACCAGCTTGAAACATTGATCGTTCCCTGGCCACCGAAGAGTCTGCAAAGCTCACGTACCTTTCCTGTCCGCGGATCGAGCAGTCGCAGGGCGACATTCTTGTTTGCCGGATGTGTCGCCGGCTCGATCGGATCGAGATAGCTGATCAAGACGATCTTCTTCCCATCCGGCGATGGATGAGGAAACCAGTTGTTGTACTGGTCATTGGTGAGCTGTCTCTGCTCTCCACCATCCGCTCGCATCCGCCAGACCTGCATGAGGCCACTCCGCACCGAATTGAAATAGATGTACCGACCATCCGGGGAATAGTCCGGCCCGTCATCCAGCCCCTGCGCCGTCGTCAGTTGCCGCTCCTCGCCGCCCTCAACCGGAATCGTAAAGATATTGAAGTCGCCATCGCGCTTTGCGGTATAAGCGAGCAGCTTCCCATCGGGCGACCAGCCGTGCCAATACGATGGCGCTTTCGGCGTCACCAAACGCGGCACTCCGCCACCGATCGGTGCGACATAGATCATCGAATTGTCGCGCGGGGCAAATTCGCGATTGTTATGGCTGATGGCAAGTTGCCGACCATCAGGCGAGATGCCGTGGTCATTGTTGAGTTGCTGAATGGCGCCGGTATCAATAAGCTCCGGCATCCCGCCGCCAACCGGCACCCGATAGAGTTTTCCCTGCCGATTGATCAGCAGATACTTCCCATCACGAGTCCAGTTTGGCGCCTCAAATCGTGCCGGCTCGCGGTGGACGACGGTTCGCTGCCCGGTCTTCAGATCATAGATTTCGAGCGAACTCTCAACCTTTGGCGCCGGTGCAGTTTGGGGTACGGGTGGCGTCTGTGCCAGCGTTGTCAGTGAACTCACCAGACCAGCCACGATGAGCATCAGGGTCAGCAATCTCTTCATCAGCATCTCTCCCTTTTCAGATTTCAGCACTCCTCAAGAACGCGAGCGATCGTCTCGACCAGAAGATCGGCATCACCGGCCGCAAACGGCATCGGCGGCCGGATCTTGACGACGTTGTGGAACGGCCCGTCAGTACCGAGCAGAATCCCCTCCTCGCGCAGGCGATTGGCAATGTATGTCGCCTCGTCAGCTGCCGGTGTCAGCGTCGTCCGGTCGCGCACCAGCTCGATTCCAAGGAAGAGCCCCGAGCCTCGCACATCTCCAACGAGCGGAAAACGATCGACCAGCGGCCGCAATCCGGCGAGCAGCCGGTCACCAACCCGCCGTGCATGCTCCTGCAGCCCTTCATCCTCCAGCACATCGAGCACCGCCAGACCGACGGCGCAGGAGACCGGATTCCCACCAAAGGTGCTAAAAAACTCCATCCCATTGTTGAATGAGGCGGCGACCTCCGGTGTCGTGACGACCGCGCCGATCGGATGACCATTTCCAATTGGCTTGCCCATCACGACAATGTCCGGCACGACTCCATGCGCCTCAAACGCCCAGAAATCGGTACCGATACGCCCATAGCCGGTCTGCACCTCGTCGGCGATGCAGAGCCCGCCCGCTTCACGAACCTGCCGATAGACCTCTGCGAGATAGCCCGGTGGAAAGAAGATCTGCCCTCCAACACTCGGACAGGTCTCGGCAATGTAGCCACAGAGCCCCTTCGATTCCGCCTCCAGCCGCTCGATGATCAGACCGACCTGCTCCGCGTACCGCCAGGCCGCGCGCGAATCATCCGCGCGGTAGCGACCACGATAGAGATCCGGCACCGGCGCAGTATGCACCCAATCTGGCGCCCCTTCACCGCCCGGACCATCATGCTTGTACGGGCTGATGTCGATCAGCGATGTCGTATGGCCGTGATAGGCGCCCTCGAGTACAATCAGATCCCGGCGTCGGGTGTGCGCGCGTGCAAGTCGCAACGCCAGTTCATTGGCCTCGCTTGCCGAGTTGACGAAATAGCAGACGCTGAGCGGCTCCGGCAGCGTCGCGCAGAGCCGTTCAGCGTAGCGATTGATCAGGTCGTGCAGGTAGCGCGTGTTGGTATTCAGAACCCGCATCTGCCGTATCGCCGCCTCGATCACTCGCGGATGGCAGTGGCCAACGTGCGGGACATTGTTGTAGGCATCGACATACTGCCGCCCACTCTCGTCAAAAAGATACTGCCGCCAGCCCCGTAGCACCTTGACCGGCTCGCGATAACCAATGCTCAGGTTTCCACCAAGCCGCCGCCGGCGTACCGCCAGCGTCTCAGCTTTAGTTGGCTCCGGCCGTGGCAGCCGCTCAACCGGCAGACCAAGCAACAATGCCGGATCGGGCGAGAGCCCGCACCAGACACCACGCTCACTCGCCGGCGCAACTCCCGGAAAATCGGCCCCACGCCCGAGATCGTCGAGAATCACCTGAAAATGGAGGTGCGGTGTCCAGCCACCATTGACCTCGCGGCTCCCAATGCTCCCGATCTGCTCACCCGCCGCAACCTCCCGCCCGACCACCATCCCTTCGAGCGAATCCTCGCTGAGATGGCCGTAGAGCGTACAAAAACTCTCACCCTCATCCGTCTGATGCTCAAGAATGACCAGTGGACCATAATCGAGGTGCGCACGATTATTGGCCGCGACCACCACCCGCCCCGGCAATGGCGACCGAACCTCGCTGCCCACCGCCGTGAAGAGATCGATCCCGAGGTGAACCGTCCGCCGCTCCGCTGTCACCTTCTCTCCCCCACTTCCACTGGCTGTACTGGCAAAGAGCGGTGAGGTATAGATCATCCGCGACTCGTCATACCGGCCGATCGCGAGCCGCGCGCCGGCCGCCTTCATCTCAAC
The DNA here is from genome assembly GCA_040378705.1 of Acidobacteriota bacterium. Classification (GTDB taxonomy): domain Bacteria; phylum Acidobacteriota; class Blastocatellia; order RBC074; family RBC074; genus CAIOZW01. The sequence goes on along the minus strand of JBEIMN010000081.1, from coordinate 4,495 downwards.
CTCCAGCCGCTCCGTCAGCATCCGCTCGGTGTTCATCGCCGGATCGCCATCGATCATCGGGCTGGCAATACCCAGATCGAGAACCATCCAGCCGTCCCGCTGCCAGTCGATTCCAAGCACCGGCGCAAAAGAACCCGCCCGCGCCTGCAACCAGTCCGCAATCACCGGCCCCTTCCCGACCGCCGGCCAGCCACAGGCGACACGAAATGCGGCCTTCGCATAGTCCCACGAAATCGCATCCAGCTTCGGCATCAATCGCCGAATCGGCTCCTGGCTAATCACCAGATAGTCGTCCTCCGGGCGTTGCCGATGCTGCTCCGCCGCCATGGCGATACTCGTCGCGAGCCGGAGGCAGACCAGCCCGAAGAGTGCCTCGACCTCCAATTCGGTGAGCGGATTGGCAGCGTGGTAACCACTCACCACCCGGCACGCCACCGCCAGCGGATCCACCTTGCCGAGCATCACGTAGGCGAGCAGGATCGCCAGATCGCAGACCGTACAACTCCAGACCAGATCGCCAAAATCGACGATTCCACTCACCTGTCGATGGCGCTCACTCACCCGCCCCGCCGTCTCGACAAGCAGATTGTAGTCGTTCAGATCGTTGTGAATCGCACTTCGCCGCAGTTTTGGCAGAAGCGGCGCCGTTCGCTGCCCAAAATTCCCGAGCACCGCCTCTACCCACTCGCGTGTCTTTAGATCCTCGATCAATGCGAGCCGATCCGTCACCGTCTTCATTCCCACTGCCAGATCCCAGGCAAAATCGCGATGAATCGCCGGATGGTCGAAATCGGCCAGCCAGCCGTCGAGCCGCCCCGCCTGCCTCCCGAGATCTTCAAGCAACTCCTCCGGCTGATGATGCAGCTCTCCCAGTGGACGCCCCGGCAAAAAAGTGATCAGCCAAACAAAATGGCTCGCCCCATTCACCCCCGCCACCTCACACAAAGACCCACCATCGAGCGCCCGACAAACACGCGGTACCGGCGCCGACCGCACCGCCAGAATCTCCAGCGCCGCCTGCTGCGCCTCGAGCATCTCTCGCCGCTCCTGCCCATTCGCAATCTTCAGCACGAACCGCTCACCCGCCGCCGTCTGCAAATCGAAATTCTGATCACGGTCACTCGGCAACCGACGCGCCGTCACGCCAAGCCCGTAATGCTCTCGCGCTATCCACGCTGCCTCTTCGACTGAAAATCCAGGTATAGATTGAAGTATCGACATAACCACTATCGCGTTCCAGCAAGCAACATCTTCCAACGAGTCACCAATGGCGTCGAGATGATATGCGCCAGCGCAACCCCAACAATCGCAAACTTCAGCCGCGCACACGCACGCGCCACTCCCGGCCACCAGTCTCCATCCGCCCCTGTCAGCACCTCGATCAGGGCAACGTTCTCGACGACATCGAAGAGGCCCGCCAGCAGCGCTCCCCACGCGATCAGATAACCGATTCTCTCTCGGCTCGTCGAGAAACGGCCATGACTCCGCGCCGCAATCGCCGACCCAAGGCTCAACGCCACCGCATAGAACAGGATAAAGAGAAAATCGAGCCCGAGATTTATCCCCGCAATCAGGCGACCACGCTCTCCCCACTCCGCCAGCATCCGCGTCGCCGCTTCACCACTCCCCGCAAACTCCAAACTGACAATGCCCCACGGCGACGCTTCCGTCTTCAGTTGACTTCCCTGATCGTCAAGCGCCACCATCACCGCGATACTCAGAATCGACACAAGCAGGAAGAGCCGCCACTGCCCATCATCCCCAAGCCATCTGAACGGATTCGGTACTTTGATCATAAAATCTCCAGACTCAGCTACTCGACTATTTTGGCTCTCGCTTCTGGTCCGTTCCAGCCAGCTCTTTTTAACCGAACCCTGTAACTCTGAAGAAAATTGAGCGAATTATGGCCCTCACTCTCCACTATTCAAGTATTCATGTATTCAGGGCCATCCAAGTCGGCCACCGTGCTGAAGAGCCATAACTCCCCTTCAGCATCTACCGCTTCCGCCCATACTTACAACGTGAATTGTCCGCCTTCACAAAATAGGACTTGAAGTTCGACGCCTTCGGATCCATACAACCAACCAGATCGAGCAGCTCAACCTTCCGAAACTGGACCGGATGGCTCTCACTCTGAAGCGAGATGTAGCCTTCAGAGATCAGCTTTCCGTCCAGCTTGAACGCCGGGTCATGCCCGCTCACATTGCCGCCACCAAACTGCGGCTTCTCATAGGCGAGAACCGTCTGCCCATCGATCATGTGACGAATCCGCTCATCACCAAGAACCTCGACCTCTACCCGCACCCACTGATCTCCGTCGTACGTCTTTGAAGTCGAATTGACGCAATGCGGCGTGAAGAGCTTTCCGCCCATCTCGACATTGGTTCCCGGCGTACAGAGATTGGCCGTCGTCCGTGGCCCCTTGCCAAGCCCTCCCAGCAACTGAACCTCGATCGAGATCGGGAAGTCCTGATCCTTTCCCATACTCGCCGCCGGCGGCGAGTGGAGCATGATCCCGCTGTTCCGCGTCGCCCATCCCGGCCCACCCTTCGCCTGCTCGCCAATGAACCGATACTCGGCCGCAATGATGTAGTGCGAGAACTTCTCCCCATAGAATATATGACCAAACCGCTCATTGAACGGATCGTACTTCTCATACCCAACCGTCATCATTCCATCTTCAACCCGAAAGGTATTGCCAAAATTGTCATTCAAGGCATAACCGCGGATCTTGACGTCCCAGCCATCCAGATTCTTGCCATTGAAGAGCTGACGCCACTCTTTATCATCGGACTTCACCGCCTTCGCTCCGGCCTGCGCCTGACGCGACTGTGCTGAAGTGCGGATCGTCGGATGGGAAATCGTTGAAATAAGCAGTAATACTGACAGCACGGCAGCGAATGTGCCGATGGAGAGGGAGAATACACGTTGTCTCATTGTTGCGCTCCTGTCGTTATCAATAGTTTTCTGTTGGTTCTTTTGGTTCTTCTGGACTCAGTTCCGGCTCGAGATGGCTGGTACTGTTTGCGAGGTGAATGGTTAAGCGTTTGACAGCGTCAATTTTGACTGGCTCTGCTGGCCCTACTGGCTCAACCAGGTTAACGCAGGTATTGTACTGCGGCAGATCGAGTGAAGCGGCGATCGAGAGTCCCATCGCCATCCCAAGCAACTGTCGGTTCCACCCGCCATGCGACATTACAAGTACCGATTGCCCGGCATGCCGACGCATACTCGACTCGAAGAAGGACTCTATCCGCGCCTGAAGGTCGAGAAAACTCTCGCCACCCTCCGGACGAAACTCAATCTGGGGCTGTCCGCTCTCCGCCTCTGCCTGCCAGAGCTCCTGCCGCGGCAGTCCTTCATAGATGCCCGCGCCACGCTCGCGCAGCCGCGGATCATAATTGACCGGCACACGCTGGTAATTGGCCACGTATCGTGTCGTCTCCACCACGCGGCCCAGATCACTCGCGTAGATGGCGTCAAACTGGATCTCACGCAGCCACTCCGCCACCCGTCGTGCCTGCTCGTGCCCAATTGGCGTCAGCCTCCCCGGCTGGTGCCCCTGAATAATGTTGGCGACGTTCTCTTCCGTCTGCCCATGCCGAACGAAATATAGTTTCATGCAAAAATCTGTTACGAATGTTCAATATTTTGGGATACCTCTGCCGGCAATCCCCATTTGATTCTGGTGTATGCAATGCGGAAACCGCTCCGCTCAGCGTTCCGCTGTGAGGCGCTGCCCGGTAAGGCGCACATCATCGCCAGTCTGCACCCACACTCTGCGGCAAACCGCAGCCGATACTGCAACAACGCATGCTGCGCCCCCTGCCGGCGCTCTCTCGGAATCGTACTCGCCCCAGTCAGCAATGCCACATCACCCGCAATGGACAACCCCGCCGTCGCGATCAGCCGGCCATCCAGCGCCGCCAGAAACGAGAGCGAGCCGCGCCGCTTCGCCATGATCAGCCCCAGATCGTAGATCAATTCCGACAGATCGGCGTACTCTCCCCACCCCTCTGCCGCGAGCCGCGCCCACTCCTCGTACTCACCCTCCGCTGTCCGCCGCACCTCGATCCGCCCCGACTCCGGTTCAAGCCCGGTCATCGACCGGAACATAACACTGGTCATCTCGACCGGATGATACCCACGCCGACTCAGTAACTGATGCGTCGTCACATCAGCCAACGGACTGACTTCATGGTAGACCGGGGCACCACATTCCCCGTAAAACGCCTCGATTCGATCAAGATCCGACTCAGCCAGCTCCTGCCACATGCCGAGCCCGAAGGTCTGTGTAATCGGTGACGACGGCCCGTCGTAAAGCGCCGCCGCCCCCGCAACCTCGATCCATCGTGCCCCACTCTCCGGGGTCGCACGCGCCCGCGCCTCGACAAACTCGATCCCTCCACAGGCCTCCGTCCGCTCAAGGCGGCGCGCAAGTTCGAGGTCGGCAAAGATCTCATTGAACGCGGATTGTCTCATCGAATACCCCCCC
>JBEIMN010000080.1:0-9185 GCA_040378705.1 Acidobacteriota bacterium | reverse complement strand
CCCGGTTCTGAGGAAATGCCGAGATGAAGATGAAGAATGGCTGCTGATAATAGGTGCCAAAACTTGCCCGCCACGAAAGCTTGTCGGTCAGGCGATAGCTCAGACCCGCCCGCGGGCTGTACCGCGAGCTGGCAATATAGCGATAATTGTCGAAGCGCCCGCCCCACGTCAGATTGAGCCGCTTCGTCACATCGCGCGTCGATTGGAAATATGCTCCGGACTGCGAGCTGACGAAGTCGCGTTTCAGGAGAAATGGGTTGACTCCCGGGGTAGTCGAGTATGGGGTATCGTCACCGAAGGGCGATGAAGCGTCATAGTTGATCCGAAAGATCTTGACGCTTCCGCCGGCCTGCGCCTTGCCAAGCATTGGCAGGTAGAGGGTCAGATCATACTTGATCGTGCTCTCTCCCTCGCGTGAATCATCACGAAAAACCAGCTGGCCATTGGTGATCTGCTGATCGATTGGTGTGCCGACTGGTGGAAGTCCACCGCGGATGAGATCGCGGACCCGCGCGCTGACGCTCGCTTCCGAGTGGGTCACGCCCAGCAATCCGACACCACGATCCCCGAAGATCCGCTGCCAGTTGAGGCCATTCGCGGTTCGCCAGCCCTTGTAGCGGATGTCGAGCGTGCTTAGCTCGTCTTCTGGGTCGATGCCTTCCGCCGCACCCAGACGGATCCGGTCGATACCACTGACACTGACCGCCCAGATCCGATCGCGTGGCGTCAGGTCATAAAGTACCTTGCCGTTGAAGGAGTAGTTGACCGGCGTACCGCCGATCCCGACATCGTTCGTGAAGAGGTCGATGAAGCTGCGGCGTGCCGAGGCGATCCACGATCCCTTGCCCTGTTTCAATGGCCCCTCGATCACTCCACCGGCCCCGGCGAAGCCGACCGTCGCCCGACCACCAACCCGGTCACGACTCCCCTCACGTTGCGCAATCTGCAGCACACTCGAGGTCCGATTGATGAACGGCGCCGGATAGCCACCCGTCAGAAAAGTCACATCCCGGATCAGCGCCGGATCGAGAATACTTACTGTCCCACCCGCCGAGGCAAAGTTTGCGAAACTGTTGATATTTGGAATCTCGATGTTGTCGACAATGAAGAGATTTTCGAGCGGACTGCCACCCCGGACGATGATGTCATTCCGAAAATCGTTCGAGCCAATCACTACTCCGGGCAGCGTCTGAACATATCGTGACACATCCTGCAGCGCACCCGCTGACTTCAGAATCTCATCCGGCTGAACAAGGTAGCCTGAACTCTTGACCTCTTCGGGGGTGATGAAAGATGGCGAACTGATCGTGATCGTCTGCTGAATCGCGTCCAGTTTCGGCAGCGTAACTTCGACACGACTCTCCAGCCCTGCGCGCACCTCGATCTCTTCACTCGTCAGTGTCAGCGTTTGTCCTGACTGGCCGGTGGCCGTTATCAGCAGCCGGTAAGTGCCTGTCCGAAGATCGTTGATCCTGAACTCACCCGACTGGCCGGTAGTCACGCAGCGCACCGGATCGGCCAGACAGACTTTGACCCCGATTGCCGGCGTCGCATCTTTTCCGGTGGCCTCATTGCCGGCAACCGTTCCGCTGATCGATCCAACTCCGGTCGTATCCTGGCCATAAACCAGACCAACGCTCAACAGAAGCGCCAGCACCACTCCAAATCCGCTTGTTCGCACGTGTAGTCTCCTTAGATCCCTGGGGTCCTTAAGTCTCTGTAAGCCACTGTCAATATTTTCAGATTTACAAAACGGCTAAATTTACAAAGTGGCAGGCTATCTCCACTAAAACACTGAAAATAATGACAAAGTGTGCCCAAAGTCTGTCAGATCTGGTGCGAATCTATTCTGGAATCATCGTCCCGGGATTTCAGAATCCCGGCGGGGTCTGGCCTTACCAGAGACGAAGGGCGTTTTTGACCAGACGCTGCTTGAGGTCGATGTAGCCCTGTTCACCAGCAATCAGGTCGCGCAGGGTCTCCCGCACACCACGATGATGTGTTGCAAGCTGGACCATGCGCTCCGACATCGGCGCGCCAGCGTAGTTTCCGCTGTAGAATTTATCAGAGAGCTGGGCGGCCCGTCGCAACTCTCCGCCAAACGACTCGCGCCACATCTCTTCATAGTGATCGAACTGGTCTGTGATCGCCCGTGCGAGGAGGCTGGCAGACTTTATCGCGTAGTAGATTCCCTCGCCGGTCAGTGGGTCGACGAACCCGGCCGCGTCACCGACAAGCGCCCATCCGGCGCGCGGATCGCTTGCTCTCAGCCGATCCCAGCTTGCCACGCCGAGTGCCGGGATCATGGCGGCATAGAATCTGGTCTCCGGCGAACCGGCGCGGATAGCCGCCGCTGCCGCCGGATTCTGGCGGTCGATGTAATCCAGCAGTTTCGCCTTCAACTGCGCCGGCGTGGCCTCGCGATAGCCGCTCGCAATGCCGTAGGAGAGGTGGTCGGTTCGTGGAAAGAGCCAAAGGTATCCGGTAAATTCGTCAAGGTACTGAACGTCGACGTGTGCCGCCGGCTGGGTTCCGTAGACGTGCCAGCCCAGACCGTAGGCGAAGTCCTCGCGTCCGAACTCGACGCCGACACGGCGACGAATGACGCTGCTGGCTCCATCGGCGCCAATCAGCAGATCGACCTCGAAATTTTCCGTTGCCGTCTCGATCCGCCAGCTGCTGCCGACTCGTGTTGTCCTCTCGACGCGCTCACAACGGAGGTTCGCCCCGGCAGCAATGGCGCGCTCCCGCAGTAATCGCCCAAGTTCGCGCCGCGAGTAGATCGCGAACGCTGATCGTGGCGCTACGGTAACCTCCCGCCCGCCTGCTGAGATCAGCCGCAGCGAGGAGACCATCTGCTTTGGCGACTCGTTCCCGAGCAGAAAGGGGAACTCGGCGAGCGCTTTCGATGTCACTCCACCGCCACAGGGCTTCTCCCAGCACTCCCGCGCGTCAAAAATCCTGACCTCCGCACCGGCGCTGCTCAATTCGTGCGCCAGATGCGCACCCGCCGGACCCGCTCCAACAATCGCTACTCGCATCTCATCTCCCTTGTCGTGATAATGTTTTTCGCACCATTCTTGTCACCGACGCCTCATCCGTCAGGTCGATGATCCGTTCAAGCGGTACCCAGGCAAGGTTCTTCGACTCGCTGCTGACCGTCAACCGGCTCTCCCTGTCGGCCCGGAAAAGATAGCGGATGTCATAATGAAGGTGGCGCGGCTCGCCCGGTCGCGCCGGAATCTCGTGAATATCGAGGTCGAAGATGCCCCCGCCATCCGGCGCAATCTCGCTGAGCCCGGACTCTTCACGCGCCTCGCGCCAGGATGCCGCCAGCATATCCGCGTCCTCCTCGACGTGCCCTCCAAGTTGAACCCAGAGATCGAGACGGCGGTGATGCGTCAGCAGGGCGTGGCTCACCTCCGGATCGATAATCCAGGCCGAACCCGTCAAATGGCCGATCGACAAACTTCGGCTTGCGCACTCCTCGTTCATCTCGATGAATTCGACCATTAATTCACGCATCCGTGACTCGTGTCCGTCTTCCGGCCGGTAAGCTTGCAACTCGGCAATAAGCAATGCTCGATCCATTAATCCTCTAATTCTCTCAATAGCCTGGTCAATCGTCTGGCTTCCTGACTCTGAAACAGATCGCGATAAAGACCCGGATGCACGTGTTCAGCAATCCATCCCAAATCGCGGGGCTTAAGACCCGCATGACTATGGCTGACGACCTTTTCAGAAATCAAGTCGGGAGGTTAGTCACAAGGGCTTTTGCAAAGTCCCTTTTTCACCCGGGGCGATCGTACTTTTAAGAGTCGGTTGCCCTGGGTGCGCGGGCTTCCGGCCCGCATGTCTCAGATTCAAACTCCCCTGCTTGCCCCTTATTACTGCAGGCTGCCAGGGTTGGGTGCGCCCTCGGCCATCACCAGCACTTCGACCGACCCTGCCCAGCTCTGACAACGCTTTCTGCGCTCTATTTCATCTGAAAGCGGCCCGCGCAAACGGCACGCGCCACTGGTCACATTTCCTCTTATTGGATCATTGGGGGCGCGGTGCAACCTTTCCCGAGACCCATTGTCGCCTTTGTATGGGCGACGTGACCGAAAACATGTCGGCGTGGCATGGCGATTGGTGTGACTTTGCAATAGCCCTGGGCAAGTCCCGGACTTGTTGTGTCATATCGAACTGGTTTATTGTTACGTTTCGTCAATTTTAACGAGAGGATCGATATTTATGCTGGATGTCAATTATGTGCGGGAGAATCTGGATCTGGTCAGGCAGAAGATGGCCCACCGCAACTTCGACCCGAAGCTGCTCGAGGATTTCACAAAGCTGGACGTCGAGCGCCGGACACTGATCCGTGAGCGTGACGATCTCAACGCCGCCTCAAACCGGATTAGCCGCGAGGTCGGCGCGTTGATGCGCGACGGTCGCCGGGACGAGGCGGAGGGGCTCAAGGCTGAGTCGCGCGTCCTGACCGAAAAGAACAAGGGTATTGAGTCGCGCCTCGATGAACTCGAGAGCGATTTCCGCGCCATCCTTGTCAACATCCCGAATCTGCCTCACGACTCGGTTCCGATCGGTGACGATGAATCCGGCAATCTTGAAGTCCGGCGGTGGGGGACGCCGCGCGATTTCACCGCAGAGGATTTTGCCCCCAAGGATCATATCGACCTTGGAACCGGGCTCGGTATTCTCGATCAGGAACGTGCCGCCAAGGTGACCGGTTCGCGCTTCTCCGTCCTCGCCGGACTCGGGGCAAAGATGGAACGCGCTCTCATCGCCTTCATGCTCGATCTTCACAGCCGTGAACACGGCTACACTGAGATCCTCCCGCCGTTCATCGTCAACTCCGCGTCGATGTTCGGAACCGGTCAGTTGCCGAAATTCGAAGCTGATCTCTTCAAACTCCGCGACGACCGCGAACTCTACCTTATTCCAACTGCAGAGGTTCCGCTGAGCAACCTCCACCGCGATGAGATCCTGCCGGAAAAGGATCTGACCGTCAGTTACACCGCCTATACGCCATGCTTCCGGTCAGAGGCCGGCAGCTACGGTCGTGATGTTCGCGGACTGATCCGCCAGCACCAGTTCGACAAGGTCGAACTGGTCAAGCTGACGCGGCCAGAGGATTCGTATGCCGCCCTCGAAGAGCTGACCGGAAACGCCGAACGCGTTCTTCAGCTTCTCGAACTGCCCTACCGGGTCGTCGCCCTCTGCACCGCTGATATGGGATTCTCGTCGTCGAAAACCTACGATATAGAGGTCTGGCTCCCCAGCCAGAACACCTATCGCGAGATCTCTTCCTGCTCCAACTGCGAAGCCTTCCAGGCCCGCCGCGCCCAGATACGCTTCAAGCGCGATGGGAAATCAAAGACCGAATTCGTTCATACCCTCAATGGATCCGGACTCGCCGTTGGCCGCACCTGGCTCGCCATCCTCGAAAATTATCAGCAGAAGGACGGAACGGTGAAGGTGCCGAAGGCGCTCATCCCCTACCTTGGCGTTGAAGTCATCGGATAGGTCATCGGGCTTCTAAAATGGTAATGGGGAGACCGGCAATCTCCCCATTACTTCATTGCAGACGGCGTCTGATCCGTGGCTCGATCGCCGCCCGGATCTCCGGATCATCCATCGCATACTCGATCACGGTCTGCAGATAGTTGACTGGATCACCGATCGTCAGCCATTCGCCATCGACTACTGGTTGGGTGACGACCTCGCCGCCGCGTCGGACATATTCGCGGACCGCGTCAGTCAGCCATAATTCGTTCGATTTCCCGAGCGGAATCTCGCGCAGGATCTGAATGACCTCTTCGTTGAGCAGAAAACGGCCGAACATCACGAGGTTCGACTTCGCCTCTTCGCGGGATGGTTTCTCGATGACGTCCTTCATTACACGATCGCTTCCCTCACAAAATTCGACGACACCGTAGCGAACGACATCCTCCCAGGGAACGGTCTGCGTTCCAACCACCAGGGCCCCTGTCTCGTGGTGAAGATCGATCAGTTGCTTCGCGAATGGCCTGGTCGTCTTCAGGATGTCATCACCATACGAATAGATGAAGCCTTCGCCGGGGGCAAGATAGCGGCTCGCCACCAGCAGTGGAGTGCCATTTCCATATGGCCCCACCTGCGGTTCAAAGATGACCTCGATCCCTTCCATTCGTGAGGCAAATTCGTCGAAAGCCGGATACTTCCCGGATGGCGGCAGGTTCTGTCGCTGATACTGCCGGTGGAGCGGCGCGGGATTCTCTCCGGTAACGATGATGATCCGTCTGATTCCTGAATCGATATATTCATCGATGATCAACTGGATCGCCGGCTTGCTGATGATCGGCAGCAGCTCCTTTGGATATCCCAGCGTCACCGGCAACATCCGTGTTCCTGAGCCGGCCGCGGCGATGACGCCTGTTTCAACTTTCATCGTCAATCCTCGATTCTTAAATGATTTGGCCTGAACTGTCATCTCTGGCAATCTCTGGCAATCTCTGGCCGCTGGGCTATTCGCCGATTCATTTGGGTTCCGGTTGAGATGGCGGACGTGGATCTTCCATCATCCGGGTTGGCTTGAACGAATCCCAGCGGGAATAGTACTTGAATTGATTGAAAAAAGGGCTCAGCGGGTCGGTAATGACGATGGTGATCGGAATCGCGGGAAGAGTGACCGGCCGGCGAGCGACGGGAGCGGCAATGTTCCGATCGGCGGAGCGCGTGATCGGCTCACTGTTTGGTCTCGGAAGTGGATTGGCCGGTGGATTTCCGCTCTCCCGGCCGGTCTCCGGTCCATTTGGCCGTGGCAGATCGCCCGGTCGCGCAAACATCGGATCGTTCCCTGGCAGGGCGATTCGCGCCGAGAGTCTCAGCCCATTGATTGTTGATGAAGCCGGAACATTCTCCGTCCGTCGTCCCTTTTCGGCGCGCTGTTCCGGTGGGCCCGACCGGCCCTGAATTGCAGCCGGGGCGCCAGGCTTCCCAGTCTTATCAGTTTGGCCCATCTGGTCAGTTTGGCCGATCTGGGGGGCTTCGCGACGTCCGAAGATGCTGGCGAGCCCGGTCAGCAGGTCGGTCGGTATGGTGTCTGCGCTCCGCTGCAATCGTTCATCGAGCCCCTTCAGCGAGCCATTGACGCGGCGGTAGAGTAGTTCGATCACCGTCCGCTTCAGATCATTGCTGGAAACTCGCTGACCGGAACTGCTCGTTGCGGGTGATGCTGGCGGCTCATAGGCTGCAAGGTAGAGATCGAGCGCCTCGCTGAGAGCCCCGGCTGTCTCGCGGACGGTGCCAAGATTCCAGAGTGCGCGCCGCGCTTCCGGCAATGCCCCATACTCCCGGATCGCTTCGAGCAGCGCCTTTTCTGCCTCTTTCTGACGGCCTGTTCGGTAGAAGGCGAGGCCACGCAGATCCCAGGCCCGGCCGCGGACGATACGCAGTCGCCCTTCGCGATCATAGTTTGGATAATCGCGCAGTGATCCTTCGGGCGCGGTCATCTCTTCCGCCTTTTCGAAGACCTCGTCGGTCAGCTCGATCGCCTTCCACGCCGATTCGTTCAATCCTGCAAGCCGCCCGGCAAGGTAGAGTGCGCGGAAGCTTCGCCGACTCGGCTCGGCGGTCAGAAAGAGCGAAGCCTGACGATCGATCCTTCGCAGACGGAGCTCTTCCTGCCCAGTCTGGCCCGTCTGGCCAGTCTGGCCAGTCTTATTGGACTTCAATTCGGCCAGTGTCGTATCGAGCCGGATCAATGACTCTGCGATCTGGAAGATTTCAGCCGAGGTCGGCGAGTCTGCAAGGAAGATGGCCGCCTGATGCTCCGGGGCCAGCAGCTCGCGCAGGCTCTCTGCCTCGACTCCAAGGCTCCCACCGAGCCGCGTCTGAAACTGACCCTCCGCCGAGTACTGCAACACCTTCCCGAACTGCTCGAGTGCCCCGTCGAAATCCTCAACTGCCAGATAGAGCTTCCCGAAGGTGAAGGCCAGCGTTGGAAAGTTGGCGTACTGCCGCGCGGCGAGGAGGTTTCGCTCCGCCTCGAAATACTTTCCCTCGGCGAGATCGACCTCGGCGGCCGCGATTCGCGCCCACGCATAGCGCGGCTCGATCGCCAGTGCCGCCTCCGCCGCCCGCCTTGCGAGGGCTATCCGCCCGCGTCCGAGGTTGATCAGCGCAACCTGAGTCTGCAAATAGATGTCCTGCGCCGGATCGTCAGCCGATTCACCCAGTGTCCGCACCTTGTCGAGCAGCTCTTCATACCGCGCATTCTCGCCCTTTGCCAGCCACGCCAGCGCGAGCCCCTTGTAGGATGGCAGGTGGCGGGGTTCGACCGCCAGTTGCGCGTTGTAAAGCGTGATCGCGTCCGTATAGGCGCCGCGGGCACGATAGAGATTGGCCAGTTCGTGGAAGGCTCGCTTATCTTTCTGATTCAGTCCGATCACGTACTGATATTCATAGATTGCGTCATCGAGCCGCAGCCCAAGCCGGTAGGCCTGTGCCAGTCGCCGGTGCAGTTCCGCGTCTTCACCCTTCAACCGGGTCGCGATTTCGAGGGTCCGGATCGCGTCGATCGGGGCCTCGATCGTCATGTAGTAATCTCCGATCGCCCCCAAACGCGTCGCATCCGCCGGAAAGCGCTTTTCAAGCATCCTTGCCAGCTCGATCGCCTCGAGCCTGTATCCGCGCATCGAGGTCGCCTGTGGAATTCTGACTACCGTATCGACAAAGAATCGATCACTGATACTCGCCGGCAGATCGCTGATTGCCCGCCGAAAATCGGCGACCGCCCGCTCGATGTTGTTGTCGCCGAGCTGCTTCTCCGCCAGTTGCGCCCAGCTCGCGACCGTCGCTTCACGCGCCGTCTGCAGCTGCTCTTCCGGTGTTCCCGCGGCCAGGTACTTTTTCAACGCCGCAATCCGTGCCGTTGGATCTTCCATCGCCAGCACGGTTGCCAGTTGCTCCGGAATCGCCCGAGTCTGGGCCGGGGTCTGGACCGGAGTCTGGACCGGAGTTTGGGCCAGAGTTTGGGCCGAAGCCTCTGCGCCCATTCCGGTCACCAGGCGCAGCGCCATCCCCGTCACTACAAAAAACTTCTTGATCATCCAGTCGACCTTTTAATTTTCACTCGGTGGCCGGCTCACGCGAAGGCCGGCCTCCTGATTGCCCAGTTGCCCTGATTGCCCAGTTGCCCAGTT
>JBEIMN010000079.1:0-9222 GCA_040378705.1 Acidobacteriota bacterium | reverse complement strand
TCGGATCTCCTGAACCGGTGAGCAATCTTCGGGCGAAGATAAAGCAACGGCAGGAGGCGGCCATCGCGCCCGGATCCCAGCCGTCAGAGCCGGTATTTCCGGTTTCGGGGAGTACCGGCGGTGAAGTAACGTGTCCGGATTGCGGATCGATGCGCATCAGGCGGCGTCCGCGTAAGTTCCTCGAAAAGATCTTCCTGTCGTTGACTGATCACAAGGCCTATGTTTGCCGGCAGTGTGGCGCGTCGTTTTACCACCGTCCGGAATCGCGCTGAGTGATCCGCACCGATTTTACTGAAAGTTCCAGGGCCAGAAGTTTCTGTGCCGGAAGTTTCTGAGCCGGAAGGTTCACAGGAAGACGACGGGGATTCGGTGTCTGCCATAGATCAGGATTCCGAATGTCGCCGAAGGGCTGAGAGGTGGAAACCTGATCGAACCCTCGACCGCGTGGTTGGCGGCGAGTCTGATTATTCCGGGTTTAGTGCGACGTTGTTGGAATTCGACATCATTGAGTCTGTATTCGCGGCAATCCTGGTCGACGAGGTAGACGCGATCAGGATTGTCTCGCGCTTGCTCTTTAGGGTCGGGCTCTTCGAGCAGCCAGCGGCCACGGCTGAGCGAGTAGAGGGGGAGCGAAAAATCGACTGGTTCCGCACCGGCATAGACGACGAGATTGAGGAGAGTCTTCTCCGGAAGCCGCTCGACAGAACGGATGGCGAGGCGCGCCGAGTTGCGGTCATCGGCCAAGAGGGGCTCGCCGGTCTGTGTGGGACCAGGGATGCCGGCGCAACCACTAAATCGGGTCAATCGGTTCAATCCGGGCAGTCTATTGGGCAATCCGTCGGTCGCGCTCGCGATTGTCTCGGGAGCCGCCTCTTTTTTGGCACAGCCGCCGAGCAGCAGTGGACAGACCAACAGGAGGCAGGACGACAATAGTCGCCGGGCCGATTTTAGCGGTCTCAATGGCTTCATTGGAAAGATTCCTCGTGCTGACATTTTCTCCGCGGCGCAATTTTGGAAGCGGCGATCAATACTGGTTAGAGACGTTCGGTTATGGTCGAAACATATGGTGAATGTCAATGATGAGCGCGATTTTGCAACCAAAGATGGCGGGGGTGGCACGGACAGCCGCCTTGCCGGTAAAATGACGGCGCTCGAGGTTCGGCTGGCATCTGCACTGGCGGAGATGAAGTTGGAGCGGCGAGCGACCGTGGTCGTTGGGGTTTCGGGTGGAGCCGATTCGATGTCGCTGCTTGACGGGTTGTGTCGCGCGCGTGACACGGGGCGCGGACCGGAGCGAATCCTCGTCGCCCACCTCAACCACCAGCTTCGTGGTTCCGATTCCGACGAAGACGAGTCGTTTGTCCGTGCAGAGTCGGCGCGGTATGGTGTCGGGTGTGAAGTTGAACGGCAGCCAGTCGGAGAGATCGCCAAAGCCGGAAGGCTCAATCTCGAGGCGGTCGCGCGGAGTTGCCGCTACGACTTTCTGCAGCGGGTCGCAAGCGATGCTGCGGCGACGGTGGTCTTTACCGCGCATACCTCTGATGACCAGGCCGAGACGGTATTAATGAGATTGCTTCGCGGGAGTGGCATGACCGGTTTAACCGGTATTCATTGGCAGCGTCCACTGGGCGAGGGGGTCAGACTGATTCGTCCACTTCTTGCCGTGACGCGCGCCGACATTCTGGATCATCTGCGCCACTATTCGATCGGGTTCAGAGTCGATCAGTCAAATCACTCGATCGACTTTATGCGAAACCGGATTCGCCACGAACTTTTGCCGACTTTACGAACTTACAATCCGGGCATCGATGAGCTGCTTGTTCGGACATCCGGCCTGCTGCGTGAAGACGAGAATTGCCTGCACGAGCTGAGCCGTCAGCATCTGACTGATGCCGGTGAGGGTGATAGTCTGCGAATCTCGGCAATTCGTGATCTTCCGATTGCCTTGCGGCGACGGGTTATCCGCGATTGGATCGCAGTGCGGCGTGGAAATCTGCAGCGCATTGCGGCGACGCACCTCATTGCCATCGATCGACTGGCCGAATCCGGTCAGAGTGGACGCCTTATTCAGCTTCCGGGCGGAGATCGGGTCGTGCGCGTCTTCGATTCACTTCAGTTCGAGCCGGCCGGTTTGACAGACAACATCCCGCTCGTCCCTGCTCCGGTGGAAATGGTCGCCGGCCGGGTCGTTCGATTCGGCGGGTTTCGTTTCCGACTCGATCGCCAGGTCGCGCACTCGAATCGCCACGATCCGGGGCGGCCATTTGCACCATCGTCAGGGCAGGTATTTGGCCAGGTATTTGGCCAAGTGTTTGGGCAGGTGCCCCCGCTTTCTGTCTGTATCACAGAGTCTGATGAGCTTGAACGGCTTCGGATCAGGAGTCGACTCCCCGGGGACTCTTTTGTTCCGGCCGGCTCCTGCCATAGAATCAAGCTGAAAACGTTAATGATTCGTTGCAAAATTCCGGCGGCGAAGCGTCATACTTGGCCTGTTGTCGTGACGGCCGACGACAGAGTGGTCTGGGCGCCGGGTCTGCCCGTGGCAAGAGAGTATGAATACCGGTCGGATTCCGCCATTCCGAGACCATTCGCCACGATCAACATTGTGGATCGATCAGAATAAGTGGATCAAGTGGAGAAACCGGGGCAGAAATAGGTGCGCGAAAACTGCCGAAATAGGATAGAATACGGCGAAGGTCTTAAACGGAGGTATATGAGTTGAACTCGACAATCAGACAAGTGATCTTTTGGGTTGTTATCATCGCCGGAGCGATCCTGCTCTATCGTTTCTTTCAAAATCCGGGTGCCACGCCACCGCTCCAGCTCTCCTATTCCGAACTGGCCGAGAAGGTGGAAGCAAGGCAGGTGGCGACAGCAGTAATCGACCGGGAGAAGATCAACGGCAAGCTTGTCAGTCAGGCCAGCTATACGACCAAACTTGGCAACGAGTTTGTTGCACGTGATCTGGCCGATTCGATGAAGAAGAGCGGAGTCAAGGTCGACTTCGATCCCTCATCGAGCAGTGGTCTCTGGACGAACATGCTGGTCATGTACGCTCCTTTCGTGCTGATAATCGCCTTCTGGATATTTATGCTTCGCCAGATGCAGTCTGGTGGCAACAAGGCGCTCTCCTTCGGCAAGAGCCGGGCAAAGCTCCTCTCCAATCAGCAGAAGCGGGTGACTTTCAAGGATGTCGCCGGAGTTGAGGAGGCGAAGGAGGAGTTGCTGGAGATAATCGAGTTTCTGAAAGAGCCGCAGAAGTTCCAGAAGCTTGGCGGGCGGATACCGAAGGGGGTTCTGATGATGGGCCCTCCGGGAACAGGTAAGACATTGCTTGCGCGGGCGATCGCTGGTGAGGCTAATGTGCCTTTCTTCTCGATCTCCGGTTCCGACTTTGTCGAGATGTTCGTTGGTGTCGGTGCGAGCCGAGTCCGCGACCTCTTCGAGCAGGGGAAGAAAAATGCGCCCTGCATTATTTTCATCGACGAGATCGATGCCGTCGGGCGCCATCGCGGTGCGGGGCTGGGTGGTGGACACGACGAGCGCGAGCAGACACTCAATCAGCTTCTGGTGGAGATGGATGGTTTCGAGTCGAATGATGGCGTGATTCTGGTCGCTTCGACCAACCGTCCTGACGTCCTCGACCCGGCGCTGCTTCGTCCGGGACGCTTCGATCGCCGGGTGATCGTCAACCGTCCGGATGTGAGAGGGCGAGAAGGTATCCTCGCGGTTCATACCCGCAAGATCCCGCTCGACTCGGATGTCAATGTTTCGGTCATTGCGCGTGGTACTCCGGGCTTCACCGGCGCGGATCTGGCCAATCTTGTCAACGAGGCGGCACTCAATGCGGCGCGATACAACAAGAAAGTTGTCGCGATGCAGGATTTCGAGTGGGCGAAGGACAAGGTTCTGATGGGATCCGAGCGTAAATCAGCGGTCATGTCGGACGAAGAGAAGGCGACGACGGCCTATCACGAGGCCGGACACACGATCGTTGGGCTCAAGGTTCCGAATGCGGATCCGGTTCACAAGGTGACGATTATTCCTCGCGGGATGGCTCTTGGGCTGACCCAGCAGCTGCCGGAGGGGGATCGCTATACGCACAGCCTCGATTATATCCAGGGCTCGATCGCTATCCTGATGGGCGGCCGACTGGCTGAGGAGATCTTCCTCGGCAAGATTACCACCGGGGCGTCGAACGACATCGAGCGGGCGACGGAGATGGCTCGGCGGATGGTCTGTGAGTTTGGGATGTCCAACCTGGGCCCGCTGACCTTTGGCAAGAAAGAGGAGCAGATCTTCCTCGGACGGGAGATCGCGCAGCACCAGGATTATAGTGAGGAGACGGCGATCAAGATCGATCAGGAGGTCAAGCGCATCGTGATGGAGCAGTACGAGCGGGCGCGTCAGATCATTCTCGAATATCGGGATGGTCTTGATCGACTGGCGAAGGAGCTTCTCACCCGTGAGACACTCGATGCGGTTCAGATTCGGCGGATCGTCGCCGGGCTGCCGCTCGACACCGACCATTCATCGACTCCGCCGTCATCCGACAGCGACAAGCCGGCCGACAAGGAGCCGCTGCTCAAACCGATCCTTCCGCCAATCACGGGAAGCAACCCGGCGACAGCTTAAGAAAGGTCGGGAAACAGGGAAGCCGGTGGTCCTCACAAGTGCCACCGGCTTCAGGCTTTTTACGGCTTTACAAATTTACGGCTTTGATGCTTTGATTCGACCAGACCCTACTTTGAACTCTACCCTATTTCGTCAGAACGTCGGTTACTTCAGTGCCCTCTTCCTGCTTGGTCTGCTGGTCGCCTCGCTTGGACCAACACTTGGGGTTCTTGCCGCGCAGACGGTGTCTCCGCTCAGGGAGATCAGTTTTCTCTTCATTGCGCGATCGACCGGTTTTATGGTTGGATCGATCTTCATCGGCTCGGTCTATGATCGTGTTCGCGGCCACCTGCTGCTCGTGGTCGGGTTGATCGTTCTGAGTGTCATGATCGTTCTGACGCCACTGATCAGCAGCCTCTGGTTATTGACGCTGGTCTTCCTGCTGCAGGGGATGTCGGGCAGCATCGTCAATGTTGGCGGGAATACGCTTCTTCTCTGGGCGAATCGCGATCGGGTCGGTCCATTGATCAGCGGTCTCCATTTCATCTGGGGAGCCGGGGCCTCGATCTCACCGGTACTGATGGCCCAGACCATGATCTATACTGGCGGGATTGAGACAGGTTATGTATTGCTTGCGATTCTCTCATTGCCGGTCTGCCTCTGGATCTCCCGTTTGCCGAGCCCGCAGCACGAAAAGACGGTTGAGCGTAGATCTGATGTCGTGACGCCGGTTGGGCTGGTAGTGATGATCGGACTCTTCCTGATGTTCTATTCCGGATTTGAGGCGAGTATTGGAAACTGGATCTTCACCTATGCGACGACGACGCGGATAATGGGAGCGCGCGAGGCGGCCTACCTCAATTCTACCTTCTGGGGAATGCTGACGGTTGGTCGGTTGGCGATCATCCCGATCGCCTCACGGCTGAGGCCGCGATTCATCCTGATGTCCGCGCTGGGTGGAGCACTGGCCAGCGTGCTGCTGCTGATCGTGGCCGATCAGAGCCGTGTCGGTATCTGGGTTGGCATTGCCGGGATTGGTCTCTCGTACGCCTCGATCTTTCCGACGATGCTCGCATTTGCAGAGCGTCGGATCACCCTGACTGGAAAATTGACCGGACGGTTCTTTGCCTGTTCCAGTGGTGGGGCGATGCTCTTTCCCTGGTTGATTGGTCAGTTCTTTGAGTCACGTGGTCCGCAGATACTTCTCTGGACGGTGCTCGGTGGCATTCTTGTCGCGATAGTAATCTTTGGACTGATGATGCACTTTCCGCGCCGGGATCAGGTATCGGCGAGTGCTCCGGGATAGTGGGACTCAGTGAGGCTTGAAGGTGGTGAGTTGTCACCATTGGACGGATCAAATTTTTGGCAAATGGCAGGTTGACTTGCGTTATGGTCTTACTATCACTTGAAAATGTGAGTAAAAGTTTTGGAATCAAGCCGCTCTTCACAGGGGTCACCGTTGGCCTGGAGGATGGCGAGAAGATTGGTGTGATTGGTGCGAATGGATCGGGCAAGAGCACATTATTGAAGGTAATTGCGGGTGAGGAGGTGCCGGACACGGGGCGGGTCGTGATTTCGACCGGGCGGCTGGTGGCGACACTCCCGCAGAATCCGCCGTTCGATCCGGAGGCGAGTGTGCTGGCGGCGGTCTTTCACGGTGGAAATGACGCGTTGCAGAGCAAGCTGGATCTGATTCAGAGTTACGAGGTGGCGTGTCACGAGCTGGAGATCGATGGGGGAACTGACGAGAAATTGCTTGGGCGGGTCTCTGATCTGGCGCATGAGCTTGAGGTGACGGGGGCCTGGCAGATCGAGTCAGACGCGAAGGCGATGCTGACGGAGTTGGGCGTGGTCGATCTGACGGCGAAGATGGGCACCTTGTCCGGAGGGCAGCGAAAGCGGGTCGCGCTTGCGCACAGCCTGCTGATTCAGCCAGATCTGCTGATTCTCGACGAGCCGACCAACCATCTCGACGCGGAGACGGTGGAATGGCTTGAGCGCGCGCTGATGAACTTTCGTGGCGCGTTGCTTCTGGTTACGCACGACCGGTACTTTCTCGATCGGGTGACCAATCGAATGATCGAGATCGAGCGGGGTAAGGTGCAGAGCTTCACTGGAAACTATGCCAGCTACCTGGAGCAGAAGCAGACGCAGGGAGAGCGGCAGGCGGTTGAGGCGCAGAAATTGAAGCAGATGGCGCGGCGCGAACTGGAGTGGTTACGACGCGGGCCAAAAGCGCGAACGACCAAGGCCAAGGCGCGGATTGACCGTGCCGAAGGGGTGATCCAGCAGGCGAAGCAGGCGGCGACCGATCTCGCCTCACGCCGTTCGCTCGAGCTTACCTTTGAATCGAGCCGGCTTGGCGGAAAGATCGTCACGCTCCACAACCTTACACACGGATATGGCGACCGGATACTGATCCGGAACTTTAGTTATCAGTTCAAGCGAGGAGACCGGATCGGAGTCATCGGCCCCAATGGAGTGGGAAAGACGACCTTCATGGAGATACTTGCCGGTCAGCTCAAGCCGCAATCCGGCGAGGTTGAGATCGGGCAGACGGTCGCCATCAGCTACTATCGCCAGGAGAATCGCGACTTTGACGAGACACAGCGGCTGATCGATCACATCCGCGAAGTGGCCGAACGGATTCAGCTCGCCGACGGTGAGACGATTACGGCCGGGCAGATGCTTGAACGGTTTCTCTTTCCACCGGCGATGCAGTATCAGCCGATCGGGACCCTTTCGGGCGGAGAGCGGCGACGTCTTTCACTTCTCCGGCAGTTGATGAGTGCCCCCAATATGCTGCTGCTGGATGAGGTGACCAACGACCTCGACCTGCCGACGCTGGTTGCGCTGGAGGATTATCTCGAATCATTTCCCGGCTGTCTGGTCATCGTCAGCCATGATCGCTACTTTATCGACCGGACAGTCGAGACCATCTTTCGCCTTGAAGCGGGTGGTGTGATTCGTGAGTATCCGGGGAACTACAGTAACTTTCGCGAGATCATGGAACGTGAGCGGAAGGAAGCGGCCGCAACCCTTCGTCCGGCGAGAGGTGCGAGCCAGCCGGCGCCAGTTGCGCCAGTTGCGCCAGTGCCAGTTGCCGAAGTTGCAGTTGCGGATCTCCGGAGTGACGGCAGGAAGAAGCTCTCATTCAAGGAGAAGCGGGAGCTTGAAGAGCTTGAAGTGAAGATTGCGACGATGGAGCAGCGCAAGTTAGAGGTTGAGGGGCAGCTTGCGGCGCAGGGCAGCGATCATCTGGCTGTCACGCAGCTCTATGCAGAGTTGCAGGAGCTCGTTGGGGTGCTTGAGCGCAATCTGACGCGCTGGACGGAATTGGCCGAACGGGAATCCTGATGGATGCCCGATGCCCGATGGTGATTGAATTGCCAGTCTGACATTAGTTATAAAGATTTGATTGGGCATATTTGATTGGGCGAGATTTGATTAAGAGGGATCGACGATGATGAAGCAGAGACTCTACCAGCAACTGATGACGGTTTTTTGCCTGCTGATGATCCTGACAGACCTGCCGGCGCAGGACCGTATTGCAAGCCGTGGTTTCGCGACACGGTCAGAGGTCCTGGCGCGACAGGGGATGGCGGCGACCAGTCAGCCACTCGCGACGCAGGTCGCGCTCGATATCCTTAAGCAGGGTGGGAGTGCCGTTGATGCGGCGATTGCCGCCAACGCCATGCTTGGCGTCGTCGAACCGATGATGGATGGGGTTGGCGGCGATCTCTTTGCGATCATTTGGGACGCAAAGAGTGGAAAACTGCACGGATTGAATGCGAGCGGACGTTCACCGGAGTCGTTGACCCCGGAGGTCTTCAGGGCAAAAGGGTTGAAGACGATCCCCGCCAACGGGCCGCTCTCGATCTCTGTGCCAGGCTGTGTTGACGGCTGGGCAGAGATGCACCGGAAATTTGGGCGGCTGACGTGGAGCGCGCTCCTCAAACCGGCGATCGATTATGCTCGAAATGGATTCCCGGTCTCCGAGCAGGTTGCCTTCGACTGGGACTTTTACGGCCGGAACTATCGCGATCAGTCGGCCAACTTTCGCCAGGTCTATACCATCGATGGAAAAATCCCTGTCAAGGGCGATATTTTCCGTAATCCGTTACTGGCTGCGACGCTGGAGAAGATTGCACGTGGAGGCCGCGACGCCTTCTACAAGGGAGAGATCGCCCGCGTGATCGATGCATATTGCAAGCGTGAGGGGTGTTACCTCACCGATCGCGACCTTGCCGCGCACACCTCAGACTGGGTTGAACCCGTCTCGACCAATTATCGCGGCTATGACGTCTGGGAGCTTCCACCCAACGGGCAGGGGGTGACCGCCCTGCAGATGCTCAATATTCTGGAGGCCTATGACCTGAAGAAGTTTGGCTTCGGAAGCCGGGAGCATATCCATTATTTCGTCGAGGCGAAGAAGCTGGCCTTCGAGGATCGCGCAAAATTCTATGCCGATCCGGCCTTCAACCGACTTCCGCTGAAGAGCCTCCTTTCGAAGGAGTACGCCGCCGGTCGCCGCAAACTGATCTCGGACACGAAGGCTGGAGCAGGCTATGAGGCCGGCAATCCGGCATTGCAGCAGGGAGACACGGT
>JBEIMN010000078.1:0-9225 GCA_040378705.1 Acidobacteriota bacterium | reverse complement strand
GCCGCTCTTCGATCGCGGAAGCACTCGAATTGAGCCGCTCTTCAATCTTTGAGTCGCTCGAATTGAGCCGCTCCCCGAGCAATCTCTCCATCGATTCGAGGCGTGAATCGACCTCGCCAGCATGGCCAGTGAGCTGATTATCGACGCCGGCAAGATGTTCGCTGAGCTGGTTTCCGATCCCTGTCGCCTGCGCTGCAATCTGATCTCCGACCCCGGCGAGATGCTCGGAGAGCCGAAGGTCGACGCTCGCGGTCTGTGAGGTGAGGCGCCCATCGATCCCGGCAAGATTCTCGTCGATGCGACCGCCGAGAATGGCCGCATGCTGACCGGTCTCCACCAGGTTACGATCGAGCCGCACGCCAAATCCGGTCATACGCTCGTCAAAATCGGCTTCGACGGCATCGATCCGCTTTTCAATCCCCTCCGCGAATACCCGTTGATCGGCCAGCAGCCGCTGCTCGATGTCCCGGCTCAGAAGCAGTCGAAGATTGCTGACAATTACACTGATAAAACTCATAATTATTTCGATTTTAGATGGGCGACGAATACCTCGTCATAAAGCGCCTGCGTCTCACCCGCGGCACGATCCCACGAAAATTGCGCTGAGCGTTGCAGTCCAACCGTTCGGAAATGCTCGCGATAATCCTTTTCACCGAGCATCCGCGCCATCATTCCAGCCAGCTCGCGGTGATCGGTCGGGTTATGCATCAGCCCTCCATCGCCGACAACCTCCGGCAGGCTCGAGGCATTGCTGGTGATGACCGGAGTTCCGCAGGCCATCGATTCGAGCGGTGGAAGTCCAAAGCCCTCGTAGATCGATGGATAGAGAAAGCATTCCGCCGCCGAATATAATGCCGGAAGATCCTCATCGACGACGTACCCGAGAAATCTCACCAGGTCACCGAGCTTCAGCTCATCGACCATGCGGTAGACCTCTTCATTCTTCCATCCACCCCCACCGCAGATGACCAGCCGTGGCCGGTGAGGGGTCGCCGCGATCAGTTCAGCAAAGGCACGCAGCAGGACGGGCAGATTCTTGCGCGGCTCGATCGTCCCGACGAAGAGCAGGTATGGCTCGCTGATTCCGTGCTTCTTCAGAACTCCGGCCGACTCCTCTGAAGTCAGTGGGCGCATCTCGCGCCGCGCCGCCTCCGGGATCACCCGAATCCGTTCGGGCGCGATGCTGAAGTATTCGAGAATCTCCCGCCGCGTCCATTCACTCGGCGCGATGATCCTCGTTGCCCGCCGGATCATGACCGGTATCCGTCGCTTGCCGCGCCGGACATTGTCGTCCTCATGCGTCTGAGAACGGTTGAAGAGTGAAAGATCATGCACCGTGACGACCGTCGGGGTCGGGCTAAAGACCGGAATACAGTAATTGGTGCCGTGAAAGACGTCGTATGGCGAGATCTGCATCAATGCCGGCAGGCCAAGCAGCCACCAGCGCCGGAAGATCGACCTGACCGGAATGAATGACTTGCTCAGATTAGGTGGCGTCGCAGCATCCGCCGGGAAGGCAAAATCGAATGGTGAGAGCAGAGTATACTGGTGATCGCTGTGGATCCGTGCCAGTGACTTCGCCAGCGCATCCGTGTAATGCCCGATTCCGGTCTTGGCCGCAACTAACGGGATAGCGTCCAGGGCAACTCGCATAGGACTTAAGCATACTCCCCTCCCACACCAAATTCAAACCATATCCCGGCCATCTCCCGGCCCACTCGTGTTGGTTTCAATTTATCGTGTGACTGGGCGATAATTAATTTTGAGTGATAAGTCACGATCAATGATGTACGATACCCTGCGCAGTGGAATAGCGTGTCGCAAGGGGATAATCCGAGGTACTAATCGATGAAGACGGATGTGAATGAAAATGGGGTGGAGCGGGAAGAGCTCGCCGACAACCAGCAGTTGCGTGAGCAGATCGACCAGAACACGGCGCAGAGCCGGACAGAGATGCTCGGTGGATCGTGGTGGCACAGTATCGACCTTGGCCGCACCCCGGGCAGCGGCCCGATTACTCCCGGTGTCCATCCGATCGAAGAGTTGCATGCCTGGTACAACCGGCTCGATCTGCCGGATGATCTGACCGGCCGTCGCCTGCTCGATGTCGGATGCTGGGATGGCTTCTACAGCTTTGAAGCCGAGCGACACGGCGCAGAGGTCGTCTCCGTCGACTGCTGGCGGCCGGAGAACTACTTCAAGGCCCGCGCAGCGCTTCAATCCCCGGCGGAGTTTCACGAACTGAGCGTCTATGATGTCACACGCGAGCGGCTCGGAACCTTTGACATCGTCCTTTTTCTCGGCGTCCTCTACCATCTGCGCCACCCGCTGCTCGGACTTGAACAGATCTGCGAGGTGACACGTGATTTCGCCGTCGTCAGTTCACACATCATCGATGGATTCTATCAGTCAGCACATCCGATCATGGAGTTCTACGAGATCGACCAGCTTGGTGGGCAGTACGATAACTGGTGGGGGCCGAATGTCGACTGCATGACGCGAATGCTGCGTGCGGCCGGCTTTGCGCGCACAGAGCTGCTCTATCAGGAAGAGACACGCGCCGTGATCAAGGCGTGGCGCAACTGGGACGATCGTCCCGGTGAAGCCATTCCGTCACTCGGGATCGTCGATATCGTCAACGCCTCCTCACTCGACCACTATTTTCCGCACCGCGGCCAGCGGGCCTTTATTTCACTGCGCGTCACCGGGCTACCAGCCGATGCACGGCGCGATGAGCTGCGGGTCGAGATTGGCGGCTTCGGAATCAATCCCGTCTATGCAGGGCCGTGGATTGGCCCCTATCCGGCGGATCAGTTCCAGATCAATGCTCCGATACCACCCGGACTGGTCCCCGGTCCGGTCGATGTGCGAGTCTGGCACCGTGACCGGGAGTCACCGTTCGTACGCATCGATCTGGTGCCGGGGACGCAATGGTAAGTTTTCAGCCGGACTAGTTTTCGGTGGCTGGGAGTGAGAGTTCACGTTCGAACCTGACGCGCAGGATCGTGCCCGGATTGAGCCTGATCTCGTTTCCCTTCGTCATCAGCACGCCACCGAGGACTCCGGCGCCGGCCGCGCCGGCGAGACCGCCAATCCCGCCCCGGCCGCGCCGATGATCATTCCACCGAGTGAGCCGAGGCCACCGCCGATGCCGGCATTCCGCGCCGTGCGCGATCCGGAGCGGCCACCCGCCACCTTGCCCTCGTCATCCTTCGCTTTCAGCTTTTCGTCATTGGCATAGTCGTCGATCGCCGTGACCACGGTCGCCACACGTTCCGCGCCATAAGGCATGCGCATCGATTCAAAAACGATGGTCATCGTCGCCTGCTTCTGTGGGCGCTTCGCCTCCTGAACCTGTGTCACACGACCGGTAAACTCTGTCCCCTTCGGGATCGCGATCCGGCCTTCGCCATCGCGAACCGCCTCATAAAGCACTGCCGTCACCGGATCTCCAACCTCGTTCAACTTTGAACTGAGCTGCGTTTGAAGGCTTAGTCGCGCCGTCGCCCCCTGGGCGACAATCAAATTTCCAGACCTGGGGGTTGATGAAGCTCCCGACCGAGCCTGATCCTGGCCCAATATCAGGATGGGCACCAGCGCGGCTATCGCTACCGTCACGATTCCCAACAACGCTCTCTTCATACAGAATGTATCTCCTTGTTTGTAAACTTCACCCGATCAAAAAAAGCAACCAACCGGCAATTGGCCCAGTGGGAAATTGGGCCGGTTGGAAGAGGGTGGTCGCGCAGAGCCGGCCACTCCAATCCAAACCTATCCAGCCCACTCTCCAGAACGGAAGAGCGGGCCGGGGCTTGCTTTGATCAGGTTTAATTAATACAGACCTCAGGGGGAGTCGATCTACCAGCGGCCCCGCCGTTTTTCGCTCCGGATCACATCGGAGACTGATGTGTCGTGAGCACGGTTTCGATTGGCGTGCTGCTCCTCGATCTCGCTCTGTCCGGATGCGCGTCGAATCAGGTGGAGTGCCCCGTCGCGACTCTTCTTCATTTCGCGACGACCGTCCTCGAAATGAATCTCGACGGCCGCACCACCCTCGAGTATTCGCGCGACCTCGCCGTAGATGATGCCGGATCCGAAAGTGTATGAGACTTCATCGCCAACGCCATAGCCGACAGAACCCGGCTTTTTAGAGTTATCAGAAGATTTCATGTCAAAATTCCTTTTTCCGTTCTACCCTCAGGTTTGGGGCCTGGTCTGGCCCATTTGGCATCAGTCCACATTGTAACCAGATTCGATGTGTATTCCCAGCCGGATATTCCCGAGGAGGAGTAGATGCGCGAATGGAGATTCTGGTCATGACAACTGACGTGCCCACCGGTATGATGTTCCTGCGTCTGCCCGGTAAAATCGGCCCGACCATTAAACCCCATTAAAATTATTAAAATAATGAGGATATTTTGAGCTTCACGGTCAACGAAAACAGGGAGCAACCCTATTCCGATTACGATCGATTTGCGTGGTTTTATAATCGATACTGGGGACCGGACTTTTGTCGGACGGTCTTTGAAGTCTACGAATCGATACTCTTCCCGGAGCTGCCGAGCGGGGCGCGAATCCTTGATCTCTGTTGTGGAACTGGTCAGATCGCCGCGCGGCTCCAGGGCATGGGCTACGATGTTACCGGGCTCGATGGATCGGCGGAGATGCTTGAGTACGCGCGCGTCAACTCTGGATGGTCGGAGTTTGTTCACGCCGATGCGCGGAGCTTCGATCCTGCCGGTGTGACGGGCGGACCGGCCGGTTTTGACGCCGTGCTTTCGCCGTTCGACAGTCTCAACCACATTATGAGCGTCGAGGAGTTGCGGGAGGTCTTCCTTCGAGTCCGTGCCGTGCTGCGGCCGGGCGGGCTCTTCCTTTTCGACCTTAACATCGAGGATGAGGAGGAGCTTCGCGGCAGCTCCTTCGATATTGTTGGCGTTGATCACGCCTGCATCATCCGCAGCAGCTATGACCAGTTGAAACGACTGAAGCGTTACGACCTGACAACGTTCAGGCTTGAGGATGGTCATTATCAGCGGACCGATCTGGCGCTCTACCAGCGCTACCACACGACGGAGACGGTGCTTGGGGTACTTGGCGAGACCGGATTTGATCGGATCAGGATTTTTGACGCGCGGGCCGATTTTGGCGTGGCGCGGCGGGATTGTCGAATCTACTATCTTGCAGGTTGAGCAGCCCCGACTATGACCAAATTTCAGGGGGAGAGTGCGTGATGGCAAAGGAAGAGCGGGAATCCACCAGGATCAGGGCTACGGTCAAGCACGGTGATCTGCGTTTTGCGAGGTATCCGGTCGCCGTCGGCCATTACCGTGACGACAATCTGGTGAGTGCCGAGCGGTATCTCGACAAACGGCTGCAGGGTCGTCTGTCGAGTCGGCTTGAATCGGGGCTTTACCCGGAAAAGGTCGGAACGGTCGATGTGGTATATGCCGGAAAGGGCAATCTTCCGCCTGGTGCATTGATCATTGGTCTGGGGGAATTTGGCGAGATCAACTCAGAATCGGTCCGTCAGGGGGTGACGGCGGTCGCCCTTCGCCACGCGCTTGCCATGGCCGAGGAGTCATTCGCCGCTGGCGAGACGACCTGGCGGTCGGTTGGAATGAGCACCTTGCTGATTGGCACTTTCGGGGGGCACTCGCTGACGGTCGAGGAGTCTGTCCGGGCAGTGCTGCTCGGCATCTTTCACGCCAATCGCCGCCTGAAGACGATTCGAGTCGGGGAGAACGGCGGTCGGATGTGGGATCACGTCCGGATCGATCAGGTCGAACTGGTCGAGTTGTATGAAGATCTGGCGATTCAGGCGATTCGGTCGATCCACCGGTTGGCGGATGATCTTCCGGTCGAGCTTGCTCCGGATGAGTCGATCGAGGTTCTTCCGCGCGAGCTGGTTCCGGTTGGAGGAGGGAAGTATCAGCGTCCGACCGACATCTATTCGCAGGGGTGGTGGCGGCGAATACAGATCACGGCGACGGAGCCGGCCGCCGACCCCGCGCCGATGGCGGGTGGTTTTCCGGGGTTCCCGGGTTCGCTCGAAATCTTCAGCCTCGCCGAGGAGGTGCAGAAGGCACAGCGAAACCTGATCGGGACGCTGGTCGAGCAGGCGCTCAGTTCACACGAGCAGCGGGAGAGGCTGATCGAGTATCTCTTTGAGCTATGGCGTGGTCGCGGGGCAGAGAAGCGGCGACCGGGCGGGCTTGAATTTCTGGTTCTGACCGACCGCGCACGGGCCGAGGCGAGCCTTCACGAGAGCCAGCGGGAGCTGGTCGACCGACTGATTGCTGAAGCGGTCTATCAGGCAGACTATAATCCACAGATCTCAACCACACTTTACGAGCTTCTGCTCCCGAATGAACTGAAGTCGCAATCCGAGAACCTTGTGCTCGTCCTCGACTCCGATTCGGCGCAGTACCCCTGGGAATTGCTGGCCGACCGGGGCTTCGAGCAGAAACCGCGTGCGGTGCGGATCGGAATTCTGCGCCAGTTTCGAACCAGCAGTTATCGGGCCAATCCTCAGACGGCTGTTGCCCCGCGGGCATTTGTCCTTGGCGACACGCAGAGCGGCTATGTTCCATTGCCGGGGGCGCGTGACGAGGCGCGCGCGGTTGCCGGACTGCTTCGTCAGGAAGGTTATGACCCGATCGAGATGATCGAGAGTGATGGGCGGAGCGTGATCCACGAACTCTTTGCACGGGAATATCAGGTTCTGCACCTTGCCGCCCACGGAAATTACGATCCGCGCCATCCCGACCAGAGCGGTATCGTGCTGGGTGACGGGATATTCCTGACCTCGAAGGAGCTTGACAATCTGCGATCGGTGCCGGAACTGGTATTTCTGAACTGCTGCCATCTCGGACAGATCGATTCCGATTTACCGCATCCCGGTCCAAACTGGCCAAACCGCCTCGCCGCAAGTGTCGCCGAGCAGCTCATGCGAATGGGGACACGGGCGGTCGTCGCCGCTGGCTGGGCGGTCGCTGACGCGGCGGCGACGACCTTTGCGACAGAGTTATATCGGCAGATCTTCCTTGGGCGCCATTTCGGTGACGCCACCCTCGAGGCACGCCAGCTGACCTTCAGGAATCATCCAACCACCAATACCTGGGGGGCATACCAGTGCTATGGAAGCCCCGGCTTCAGGCTGGGAGATCGTCCCGGTCCATATGCCGGCAACGCTTCTGCTGATTACTACTCGCGCCACGAATATCTGCAGGGAATCCGCGACATTGCCGCCCAGTTCGATGCCGAGGAGCCGGAACGGAACCAGCTTCTGGTCGACCGATTGACGGAGGTTGTCGCCTCACTGCCCGCCGATCTGCTGACCGGGGAGATGCTGACCGAAG
The DNA here is from genome assembly GCA_040378705.1 of Acidobacteriota bacterium. Classification (GTDB taxonomy): domain Bacteria; phylum Acidobacteriota; class Blastocatellia; order RBC074; family RBC074; genus CAIOZW01. Next base: position 1,864 of record JBEIMN010000078.1, on the reverse strand, counting down.
TCGGCGAGGCCTGGGCGGCGCTCGATCGGAAACGGGAGGCGATCGTTGCTTTCCGTGATGCGATGACCAGCCCTGACGCGACGGCTTCGATCAGGGCGATCGAGCAGTGTGCCAACCTTGAATGCCGGCTTGCAGAGGAGCTGATCCGGAAGAGGATCGGGAAGGGACGGCCAAAAGCAAATGGCCGACGTCCCGCCGGCAGCGATGAAGCGCGCCGGCTTCTCGAAACGGCGCAACGGCGGCTCGAACTGCTGCTTGAACTTGACGACCAGCACGCCGAAAGGCTTGGCTTCAGCGCCAGACTCTTCAAGGTTCGGGCGCTGCTTGCCGATACCGATCAGGAACGGCGCACCGCCCTTGAGGAGATGGCCCGCCGTTACCAGTTAGCAGCCCGGAAGGCCGGGCCGGACGATCTCTGGGCCCGGTCGGTCAGGCTCTCGGCGCGTGTTCTGCTGGGAGGGAGAGGCAGTGCGGGACTGGCGCGCGAACTTGGCCAGTTGCGCCGCGACGCCGACGCGAGGCTCGCCAGCCTCGCCTCGCCCGGGTTTTGGGATCGTGTCAGCGCCGTCGACGCGGCGCTGCTCGAAGCGCTACACCAACGCCGGGTCGCATCCCGGCGTGATGAGCTGATCAGGCTCTATCAGGACGCACTCAGCAGCCGCCCGACCCTGCTTCAGATCGACTCGGTTCGCAGTCAGCTCGATTTTCTATATCTGATTCTTGGGCAGATTCGCCCAAAAGATGCAACTGGAGACACTAAAGAGGTCGAGGCCCTGCGCGCCATCAGCCTGAGCCTGACCTGAAGCCTGATAATCTGAAACGCTACTCTTTCGGAGCATAGTAGCCGTTTCGTGACCGGACGCGCAGCTCCGGCTGCTTATCGATCCGAACCGTGATCCGTCGGAATTTTCCGTCATTCTGATCATTGTTCGGATAATAGCCAAGCAGATACTGTGCCTGAAGTTCGGCGGCGATGTGTGCAAAGACCTGTGTCAGATCCTCGATCTTGTCCGGAAGGAAGGCCATTCCCCCGGTATCGTTCGCCAGTCGAACCATCCCGTCGTGTCCACGGATACTCATCCGATTGAGACGGATCGATGGGCCACTCGGGTTTATCGAGTAGAAGAGGGCATTGCTGCTCTGCGTTTCACGCAGTGCGTCGCGCAGTTGATTGAGTTCGCTGTTATTGTCCTCGCCGTCAGAGATGACGACCATCACCCGTCGCGCGCCGGTCGGGGCATTCTTTTCGATATACTGCGCCGCCGCGACTACTGTATCGAAGAAGGCGGTCGCCTCGTCCGTTGGCTCGATCGCGAGTGTTTTGGCGATCGCCCTCTCGGCTGAGTCTGTCCGTTCGACCGTCAGGTGGGCGGATCGTCCAATCGAGAAGACAGAGGCAAAGTCTCCCGGTTTGAGTACGACCTCGAGAAACCGGCCCGCCGCCGTCTTCTCGAAATCGAAGCGGCTCCGGACGCTTCGCGAGACATCGAAGAGAAGTGCCAGCTCGATCGGCGTCTTTCCCGGATCTCCAAGCGTCTGAACCTGCTGCCGGACCCCCTCCTCCTCGAGGATGAAGTCGCTGGCGTTGAGATCGCGAATCGGCTGACCCAGATGATCTGTCACCGAGACCGGGACGACCACCAGGCTGGAGTCGATCCGGATCGACTCTGCATCAAGCTCTGCCGCTCCGGGCGGTGTCTTTGGTGATTTTGACGTCGGCTCGGATGGAACCGGCTTTGGCTTCTCCTGCGACTTGCTGCTCTCGGGTGTTTGCTCGGCCGGACGCTGGTCGGCCGGACGCTGGTCGGGTCTAAGTCCCTCCGAGATGCTCGGGAGGTTGCCACTCACCACAGGCGTCCCCCCG
>JBEIMN010000077.1:0-9230 GCA_040378705.1 Acidobacteriota bacterium | reverse complement strand
GCGGGTTTGGATAGAAGTCATAATTGGCGATCAGACCAAGGCGAAAGTGGTGGCGGGAGAACGGCCAGAGCAGCGCGGCCCCGCCGAACTGATCCTTGGTCATCGCATCGAGCAACCCGTGTGAGAGTGCCGCGCCGACGTAACCGGCAACTGCGCGCGGTTTCGGCTCACCACGGATCAGCGCTGCCCCTGCCCCGGCGGCAACGGCAAACAGGATCGAATGCGTGTAGCTGCCGTGCGCACGCAGACCAAAATTGAACCCCCAGCTCAACAGAAGATCGATATCCGGAATGGCCCCAAGCAGCGCGCCAACCAGCAGCGGAGCAGTGTCGAGCTTCCATTCGAACCGGCGCATGGCAAGGGTGACCATGGTCGCCCCGACCAGACTGTGCGCAACCGGAAGAGGCATAGACTACCTCCGGTAGATCGCATCCTCGATTCGGGCCACTTCCCGACCGAGGTCACCATCAACCGCCGGGTGACGATCTTCCCTGATCGCGCCATTAAAGTCGACAATCGATGGCAGATGGATGTTGGCGTGTGGCGGATGCTGCTCACTCCGCTCGCCGCTCCGCGTCCGAACTATCAGCTCACCCCGGTTGAGCACCGGGACGTGGAGCGAGCCGCGACTGCCATAGACGTGCAGCGTGTCCCGCGACTCCCAGGCGGCGTGAGTCACCGCCAGCGTCGCCGTCGAACCGCTCGCAAACCGAAAGGTCGCGAGGCTCGTATCCTCGACCGGGCGGTCATAACTGACCGAAGCGTGGAGGCTCAGCGTCTCTGCGATTGGCCCAAGCAGGTTGGTCAGGACCTCAATCCGGTGACAACCAAAATCCATCATCGGCCCACCACCCGACCTCTCCGGTTCGAGCAACCAGTATCTGTCGCCCCCCGGCGGTGGGTTGAACATCTCAAAGGCGTTGATCTGCGCCAGCACCGGCTCGCCAACCTCACCGCTCCCGATAATCTCCTTCATTCGCCGGATCACCGGGTAGAAATGGCGATAGTAGGCAATGCCCAGCTTCACCCCATTCGCCCGACAGGCGGCGATCATCCGGTCACAGGCGGCAGCATCCATGGCCATCGGCTTCTCGCAGAGGACGTGCTTGCCCGCCTCGGCCGCGGCTATCGTCTGCACCTCGTGCAGATCGACCGGCGTCGCAATGTAGACGGCCTCGACCTCTGCATCGGTCAGCAATTCACGCCACTCAGCATACCATCGACGCGCCCCGAACTCGCGCGCAAACTCTGCCGCCAAACCGGTCTGCGCCCGGTTGACGGCGACCAGCTCGCAATCCGGAATATCACGTAACGCTGGCGCGACCCGCTTTCGCGATATATCGCCGCATCCGATTAACCCCCAGCCAATGACTCTCTCCATGACGCTGATTCCTTTTTCTTCCGCACAGCCCGTCATTAATATCAGGATCAGGCCCGGCTCGAAAACTCGCCCGTCTGGGTGTTGATGCGAACCACTTCGCCCTCTTTGATAAAGAGCGGAACACGCAGCTGAAGTCCGGTCTCGAGCGTCGCACTCTTCGTCGTTCCGCCTGAAACCGAGTCACCACGCAGCCCCGGCTCGGCGGTCGTCACCGTCAGCTCGACAATCGATGGCAACTGGAGAGAGATCGGCGCCCCGTTATATTTTCGCACCTGGAGCGAGAGTCCGTCCTTCAGGTAAAAACGATCGTCGCCAAGCTGCTCCTCCGTCAGACTAAACTGCTCGTAGGATTCGTCATCCATAAAGTGATACCCTTCCGCATCACCGTAAAGAAACGACGCCGGCGTCAGCGAAACGTCTGGTTCCGCAAACTTCTCGCTCGTCTTGAAGGACTTCTCGATCACCGCCTCTGTCAGCAGATGGCGCAGCTTCGTCCGGACCATCGTCGAGGCACCACGCGCGCTCGGCGAGGCGAAAAAGACTTCGACCACATTGTAGGGCTGACCCTCGACGGTAATCAGCATCTTCCTCTTCAGCTCATTCGCTCCAATCATTGCCATTTCACAGAATTCCTTAATCGTAAGATTTCTTGATTGAATCACCCGGCACCCGAAAGCATAACCCGGAAGAAACGAGGATATGATAATCTTACCGTCGGTTAAAAGCGACTGATATGATAAAAGATGTAATCATCATTGGAGGCGGCGCGGCGGGTCTCTTCTGCGCCCTCACGGCCGGGCAGCGCGGAAGGCGCGTCCTTGTGCTCGAAAACGGTCCGGCCGTCGGTCGAAAGATTCTCATCAGCGGCGGTGGGCGCTGCAACTTCACCAATATTTATGCGCGCCCCGAAAACTATCTGAGCCGAAACCCGTATTTTCACAAATCTGCGCTCGCACGCTATACCCCGCAGGACTTTATCGAACTGGTCGAACGGCACCAGATCCCCTTCTATGAAAAGAAGCTCGGTCAGCTCTTCTGCAAGGGCAGCGCGCGCGAGATCGTCCAGATGCTGCTCGCCGAATGCACGGCGGCCAATGTCGAAATCATCACCAGTTGCAATGTCAGCGCGGTGACACGAACGACCAGTTTCACCGTCGAGACCGATCGCGGCCGCTTTCAAAGCGAGACCCTTGTCGTGGCCACCGGCGGACTGTCGATTCCGCAGATGGGAGCGACAGACTTCGGGCTCCACCTCGCGCGCCAGTTCGGACTGAAGGTCGTTCAGCCGCGGCCGGCCCTCGTCCCACTCACACTGCCGAAAACATCGCGGCAGATCCTCTCGCCACTCAGCGGCATCTCGATCGACGCCGATGTCAGCGCCGGCAAACAACATTTTCGCGAAAATGTCCTCGTCACACACCACGGCCTGAGCGGTCCGGCGATACTTCAAATCTCCTCATACTGGAGTCCGGGTGAATCGATAACCGTCGATCTCCTCCCCGGCCAGTCTGCCATCGAACTGCTCGACCGTGATCGTAACGGGACGCGTGAACTGAAAACCATCCTTGGCCAGATCTGGCCCGTGCGATTTGCGCAGGCCTGGACGGATCTCAACGGCGGCTCAAATCCGATCCGCCAATACTCGAATCGCCAGCTCACAGAGCTTGCAAATGAGATCCACCACTGGCAACTTTCCCCCTCCGGCACAGAAGGCTTCCGCAAGGCAGAGGTCATGGCCGGCGGCGTCGATACCGACGAACTGTCCTCACAAACACTCGAATCACGGAAAATTGCCGGCCTCTACTTCATCGGCGAGGTTGTCGACGTCACCGGCCATCTCGGAGGCTTCAACTTTCAATGGGCCTGGGCTTCTGGTTTTGCTGCCGGCCAGGCGATGTGACCGCCACTTACCAGAACCGACTTGCCAACGCCCGTTCAATTCATGAATCCAAGATTGATTCGATTGAAGCGCCCGATATTTGGAAGAATCTGCGGCAGATCACCTGCCGCAGCACCATACCAGAGCGCAAGCGTCGAGGCATACTCATCGGTCGATGTCGTCGGAATCCATCGACCATCCCGAGTGTCATCCGGCCCGTTAATCACCTGTACCGGCATTGTCCCGTAGATGTCTCCACCTTTTACCCCGCCACCGATAATAAAATGGTGGCTTCCCCATCCGTGATCGGTGCCCTTTCCATTCGATTTGTATGTTCGCCCAAAATCTGACGCCGTGAAGGTCGTCACCTGGGTCGAGACGCCCAGTTCAACGGTTGACTGGTAGAAGGCGGCAAGCGATTGGCTCAACTGTCGGAGCAGCGTCTGATGGGTCGCCAGCTGTTCCCCGTGAGTATCATAGCCTTCGGCAGTGCAGAAGAATATCTGACGCTGCGCTCCCAGCTCCGCCCGGATCGAGATCAGCTTCGCGACCATCTTCAACTGCGCAGCAAGCGGAACCTGTGCCGGAAAGGTGGTCGTGATCGTCGGTGCCTTCTCGAGTGCCTTACCCAGATACTGCGAATTATCGATCGCCCGGCGGAAGAGCTCGCGGTAGCTTGTCTCGTAAACATTGGCAGAGCCAGTCGCGAGCATCGAACGGGTGACCGTCGTCTCTGTGTTTCCCCAGGTCTCATTGTAATACCAGAGTGAGATCACCCCCTCGGGCGAGATCATGTACGGAAAAGACCGCTGTCCAACCTGGAAGACGTTGCTTCCGGCAAGCGACATTTCGGCCGAGATCGGTGACGCCGCATTTAGGTGCTCGACGGCGTCGGCCAAGCGCCCTCCCCACCCGGTCCGTGCCGCCTGGTCGGCCAGTGAAGTCTGCCAGTGCGTCTGCTGATCGTTGTGCGAGAAGAGCTGTGGCGGGAGCAATGCGGTCTCGCCAAGGTATGCCGCACGCGTAGTCGGCTCGAGCAGCACCCCGACATTGGCGAGGACGGCGAGCCGATTTTGACCGAAGAGTGACTGTAACTCCGTCAATGCCGGGTGGAGCGCCCACTGCCTTCCGTCACTTCTCGCTGGTGATATTGGCAGCAGACTCGCCGCCGGGATAGCCAGCCCGCCGCGCACCGACGCATAGCCGGAATAGGCCGTTCCCCCGGCCGGAATGATCGTGTTGTCACCATCATTACCTCCGTTGAGGAAGACACAGACCAGCGCCCGGTAATCACCGGCAGCGCTCGAATTGTTGCCGGCAAAGAGTGCGATCCGCGACATATCGGTGGCGATCCCACCGGCGGTCAACGCTCCGGCGGCGGCGCCGGCAGCCTGCTTCAGGAAATCTCTTCTTCTGTTTAACATAAATTCCGTCTCACTTCTGAACAACATAGTCGGGCGATGTCAGAATCAGATGGATCGCCATCGTCGCGCGATTGACTGGATCGTTGGAACGCAACCGGCCAATTTCAGTGACCAGCTTCGTCTTCAGCGCACTCGACATCCCCCCGGCAGTCAGCACCAGATCGAGATGATCGATCAATTGAGCCGGCGTCCCGGCGAGAGCCGCCACTGCCGTATAGTCCGGAGTGAGCGGCTTTCCAGTCTCCCACTTGAATCCCTCGCGGACAACGTAATGGAAGAAATCGGAGATACCAATCACCGAGGTCTCTGTCGTAATCTGAAACTCGGGTGAGTTGAGCCCGGCTGCCGCCAGCTTTCCTGGCGGAGAGTAGCCTGGTTCAAAGAAGTTGAAGACAGTTGGCGAACGGAGCGGATTCTGCCCGATCGCCCACTCCGGACTGTCCATCCAATAGATCGGATAGGTTCCGCAGGGGCAGGTGTAGTTAAAGGCGCGCAGCAGATGCGAGAAGCGCAGCACCGGCTCACGCAGTTTACCGTAGCCCTGATTCGCGAGCAGGTCGAGGCTACGCGCCTCATAATCGAGCAGTATCGCCCGGATGACGGCCTTCAAGTCTCCGCGTACACCCTGACCGTTGTCGTTGAACTTCTGCGCGACGCGATAGACATAACCCGGACTTGGATGGCTCGTCACCAGCCGCTGGATAAGTTGGCGTGCAATGAATGGCCCGACATTCGGGTGGTTGAAGATATTGTCGAGCGCCAGTTGCAGATCGCGCTCCGGCGTCTGCCCCGCCGGTATCACCACGCCGTCGAGCAAACGCTTCTCGAGCGACGAATGGTGGTTCGACCAGTTCTGCATCGGTACCCGCCAGAAAGCGGTGCCGTTTCGCCAGACACTCGGCCAGTACCAGTTCTGCTCCGTCCGCGTGAAAGTTCCATAACTCCACCCGGTAAAGACGTGCGCAAACCCACTGACCGTCTCCTGGCTGTAGGTCTGCATCGGCAACCCTGAAGTGTCAAGCTTCAGCGAGCCGTCAGGATGGAGCCGGTAGAGTCCGATGGAAAAGAGTTGCAATACCTCCCGGGCAAAGTTCTCGTTCGGATTGCGCCCCGTCTGCGAATCTTCCTTGTCATTTTGCAGATGGTCGAGGTATCGCCCCATCGCCGGACTGAGCGCCACACTCTCGAGCAACTGCCGGAAGTTGCCAAAGGCGTTCTGATTGAGCATGTCCAGGTACCCGGCAATCGCGAAGGGCTCGTTCTCGAGATTCGACCGGAAAGAGACAACAAAAAGCTGCGAAAGAGCGAAGACCATCCGCTGGCGGAGTTGATCGGGGGCCGTGACCGCCTTCTTCCAGAATGACTCCATCACCTCCTGCTGGTAGATGTTGGTCTTCCCCGCCGTCGCCGTATCAAGATATGCGAGATGTGTGCCTGTCGATACCGGCAGCGCAAGCTGGTCGTTGACCCATTGCGCAAGGCCGCGCTGCTGGACGGTCGTAATATCCGCCGCTCGCGGTCCGAATGTCGCCTGAGTCAGCAGCCGTGCCGCATCGCGCGCCGTTGGCGTCCCCGTCGGCAGCGTCCAGCCCCCTGGCGGCCCGGGTGGCGGCCCGGGCGGTACGAATGTCAGTGAGCCCTCGATCCGATTGAAATGGCCACGAATCTCCCCCGCCGGGTACCGCGCAGAGTGTATGTTGAGATAGAGTCGACCCGTCTTCAGCGCGGTGATGATCTGCGCCGCGCTCGTCGCCCCGATCTGTGCAATCGCCCAATTCATCGATCCGTCCTGCTCGCGTGTCGCAGTATCGAGATCGAAGAGGATCTGCCCACTCTGTCCCGGATCGGCCGGACCGTGAATGTGCGCGCTGGTCTCCGGCGTTGACAGATTGGAATAGCTGACCCGGACGACGGCGTTCTGCTCATCGGCGCTGAGCCTGATCGTCGCATAACCAGAGCCGCTCGACATCGCAATCCCCTCCGGCCGCAATGTCGCCAGATAGACCTTCTCGCCAAAATCACTGAAGACCTCGAGCGCGTCGACATCGATGAACGACCCAGCGGGCCCGCCACCATGGCGAATCTCAATCGTGTGAACACCCGCAGAGAGCCCAGTCTTCTCAAAGACCGCTTGCCAGGCGACCGTTGCACTGTAAGCATTGAAATCACCAACTTTGAGACCATCGACATAGACCGCATGAATGGCCCGATTGGTCGATTTCGTATAGCGAAGGCGGAAGGCGGCGCCACTAATCTGAATTGCGGCAACGGCGCCCTTATCGCTGCTCCACGACAGAGTACCACCAAAGGCACTGGCGGCAGCCCCTTTGGTCCAGCTGCCATTGTAGATCCAGTTGGAATGGCGATCGTCGTAAAGACCTATTCCCAGCGGCACGGGCGGAGAGAAAGCCTCCAGCGCGTCGAAATCGATGTGGCTTCCGGCGGCCCCGCCACCGTGTCGAAGCTCAATCGTGTGATTACCGGTCGTCAGACCAGTCCTCGTGTAGACCGCCTGCCACGCCAGCGCGGTGCTGCTGGCGTTGAGATCGACATCTTTGACGCCATCGATGTAAACAGTAATGACGCCGCGATTGGCGGCTCGGGTATACCGAAAGCGAAAGGCGCTCCCGCTGATCTGAAAAGATGCCCGCGCACTGGTGTCACTCGTCAGGGTGAAGGAGTTGTTGAAAGGCCCGCTCGTTCCCTGGTTCTGCACCCAGGCTCCGGTTAAAACCCAGTTGGCGTGGCTGTCATCATAGACTCCAGCACCCAACGGCGCCGGCGCGGACGGGGAAAAGACCTCGATCGCATCGACATCGATGAAGTTGCCGGTCGGCCCTCCGTGGCGAACCTCAATGGTGTGAAGACCGGCGGTGAGACCAGTCTTCTCGTAAACCGATTGCCACGCAGTTGTCGGACTGTTGGCATTGACATCTGCAACCTTGACGCCATCGACATAGATCGCGTGAATGGCGCGATTATTCGATTTCGTGTAACGAAGGCGAAAAGCCGTTCCACTAATCTGAACCGAGGCGATGGCCCTCGGATCGCTGCTCCACATCAGGGTCCCGCTGAAGGCGGTGGGAATGGAGCCTTTGCTCCAACTGCCTGTATAGCGCCAGTTGGCATGACGCTCATCGTAAAGCCCTGTCCCCAACGGACTGGGAGGCGAAAGGACCTCGATCGCATCAACATCGATGTAGCTACCGGCCGGCCCTCCGTGTCGGATCTCAACGGTGTGCACACCGGCGGTGAGACCAGTCTTCTCGTAGACTGATTGCCACGCAACCGTCGCACTGTAGGCGTTGAGGTCCGCAACCTTGACACCATCGACGTAGACGGCGTGAATGGCCCGATTGGTCGATTTTGTGTAACGAAACCGGAAGCCGGTTCCACTGATCTGAATCGAGGCGATGGCGCCCGCATCGCGACTCCACAACAGCGTTCCGCTGAAGGCAGTGGAAACAGCCCCCCGTGTCCAGGCGCCGGTATAGGTCCAATTCACATTTGAATCGTCGTATACGCCCGGCCCGACAGCGGCGAAAGCGGGTGTCATCAGCCCGTTCACCGATCGTGAAATTTCACTTGACGCTCCGCCAGCCCGACCTTCTCCAATTTCCGAAACTCTGCCAATCATCCCCGATCGATCGTCGACCGGATTGAGCACCGCCCTCATCTCGCGCTGATAGATCCGGGTCAATCTCTCGCTGGCACGAACGGGTTCTGGCTGACTTGCCTGAAGTATCGACAAAAGCAGCGATCCGACAATCATCATCCGGACTCTGATCTTTCGGTTATTACTGAAAGCCATCACGTCTCTCCCCTCGATTGCACCACTTTGACCAACACTTCCCACGGAACATCAGACATCACTCAGAAAGTCCGAAACCAGGAAATTAACTTTATCACCCAATCAGGACCAGATCATCGATTAACGACTGGAACGGTCAATCGATAAACTCTTGTCCAAAATTCTGTAATTTCCCAATCGCTCTGTTCAGATGACCGCGTTGTGACGCGAATGTCCGCGCTCAGGTTGGATATGTCAGGAATAAACTTCCGGCCGTTTGGCTGACTGGAGGATGGCTGAAATTTGTAAATATATCGCTGTCGGTTCTCCTGCTCCACATCAGTGAGAACCGACCAGCGATCGAACGCTAAAAGCCCGGCTGGTTAATCGCCTTGTGGTCGATGACCTGCGCATACTTTTTGGCCACTCCCTCAATCTCGCTCCGCTTTCCAATCAGGACGAAGACGAGGTTGTCGAGGGGAAAGTGGTCGCGAATGACCCTTCGTGCATCGGCAAGGCTCATCGAATCGATCCGCGCGTAATAATCGTTCACCTCGCGTTCATCAAGACCATAGAAGGCGAGCTGCGCCATCTGCGTGGCAATCTGATCAGTAGTCTCGATCCGCGGCGGGAACTGTCCCTTGATATAGTTCTTGGCCGAGGTCAGCTCCGACTCGGTCACCCCCTTTTCGTGAAGCCTTTTCAGGACCTCCAGCGTCAGATCGATCGCCTTCTCGGTCGTCTCATTTCTGGTGT
>JBEIMN010000076.1:0-9447 GCA_040378705.1 Acidobacteriota bacterium | reverse complement strand
TTATGGTGGAGCGACGGCGCTTGCATTTTACGAAGTAGCCCAGGCAACGACAGTTCCGGCAGACCTCGCGGCGGCGATCAAGGAGCTTGAGCAGCAGGCGGCAAAGATGAAGCGCACGCCTGAGGCTGACCAAAACTTCGAGTCAGTCGGAGTACGAATCGACGAAACGACGAGCCTTCCGGTCCTGGTAAGACTGCGGCTTCCCTATCGCCCGGAAGGCGAGTTGAACGGAACGGTCGCGGTCGAGGCACAGCGGGAGATGATCGTCAGAGTTCGGAAACTTCTTCTTACCGGCCTCACCGACGTCTCCGGTTATGACGCGCAGTCTGTAAAAGAGTATACATACATTCCATTCTTCGCGATCCGCATCAATCGGCGAGGCTTCACCTATCTTAAAGCCTCACCGCACGCGCTCGATATCCAGGAGGATTCGGCTGCAGTGCCATCGGTCTCGAAGAGTGTCACCTCGGTTGGCGCCAACAAGGCCTGGGATAGCGGGATCACCGGAAAAGGGCAGACGATTGCGGTTCTTGATACCGGCATCGAGAAGACCCATCCTTTTCTTGAGGGCAAGGTTGTCGCGGAGGCCTGTTTTTCGAGCAATCTGCCGGAGTACGGAGTTTCATCTCTCTGCCCGGGTGGCCGTGGTGCTTCGCGTGAAGTCAACTCCGGACTGCCTTGTGAGGTGGCAGATGCGGGATGTGACCATGGCACACACGTCGCGGGCATTGCCGCCGGGAGTGGTCCCCAGTTTGCGGGAGTCGCCCGTGATTCGAGCCTGATTTCGGTTCAGGTCTTTTCGCGCCTCGACAGTGCGGGCGGCTGCGCCAACGACCTTCCCTCCTGCGTCGTCTCCTTCACGTCTGATCAGATAGCCGGGCTCGAGGCGATCTTTGAGCTTCGAACCAGCCACAATATTGCCGCCGTCAACCTCGGTCTCGAAGGAGGCCGTTACACGACAACCTGTGATGATGCCGAGCCGGCCTCGAGGACAGCGATCGACCTGCTCCGGAGCGTCGGGATTGCGACAATCGTCGCGGCGGGAAACAGTGGCTATTCTGACGCACTCTCCGCGCCGGCCTGCATCTCCTCGGCGATCAGCGTTGGGGCAACGCGCGGCAACACGGAACAGACCATCCAGGTCGCGTCATTCTCAAACAGTGCGCAGTCTCTAAAACTTCTCGCGCCGGGCGACTCGATCAGTTCATCAGTGACTGGTGGCGCATATGCGATCGGCAGTGGAACCTCGATGGCCGCGCCGCACGTTGCCGGCGCCTGGGCGCTTCTCCGGCAGCGCTCGGCCAGTGCCAATGCCAGTGCCAGTGCCAGTGCCAGTGCCAGTGCCAGTGTCAATCAGATTCTGACCGCCCTTGCAGACACCGGCCTCCAGGTCACCGATAGCCGAAATCAGATCACTACCCCACGGATCAATGTCGCCGCGGCGTTGACCGTTCTGGGCAGCAACACACTCAGCTCAAATCCTCCCAATGCGCCGTCAAACCTGATCGCGAGCACCTTTTCAACAACCCAGATCAACCTGCGCTGGACGGATAACTCCGACAACGAACTCGGTTTCATCGTCTATCGCCGAACCGGCAATGGCAACTATGAGGGTCTCGATGTCGTCAGTCCTGGCATTGCACAATATAAAAATTTCTACCTGACACCGGGAACCAGCTATACATACTATGTTACCGCATTCAACAATTACGGACGGTCGATCAACTCCAACGAGGTTACAGCGTCAACGCTGAAGATCAAGCTGCTGCCGCCCACCGATCTGAAGGCCAGCACTGTCTCGACCAACCAGATCAACCTCAACTGGAAAGACAATTCAGACAACGAGAGCGGCTTCACGATCATGCGTCGTCAGAGCAGTACCGGCGTCTGGCAGACCGTCGCAGCGATCGATTCCAACAAGACTACCTACACCAACAACTCACTGAAATCGAACTGCGAATATGTCTTCTACATCATCGCCTACAACAATGCCGGTGAGTCGACAAAATCGAACGATGCGATCGCGACGACGCTGTCCGACACCAGCCTGACTCAGCCACCGTCGGCGCCAACCGATCTGAAAGCCTATGCCGTGCCGGTCAAATTCACGCCAAAGATGGCGGCGATCGAGTGGACACACAATACAAAAGATGAGGCCGGATTCAAAATCTACCGACGTTCGATACGGACCGATGCCTGGGTTATGGTAACAACGCTCGGACCGGACACGAAGGAATTGATAAATGTCGGACTCGCTCCTGGTGAGACCTACATTTACAGAGTCTCCGCCTTCAACGCGGTCGGTGAAACATTCGCTGAACAGGAGATAAGTATCACCGCTCCGATGTACAACTTCATGAATATTGGCAACGGCGAGCCGTCAACCAATACCATTGTCCGTGGACAGCCAGTCTACTATCGCGTCTATATCCCGAAGGGGGCAACCAACCTGACGGTCAGGATCACCGGCCGGCAGAACCTTTCGAGCGATGACGTCGATCTTTACATCAGGAATGATCAACAGCCGACAACTCTGATCAGCCGCTGTGCATCGGCGACGAAGGGTGCGAATGAGGTCTGCCAGATCGACAACCCGGAGGTCGGCGACTGGCACATTATGGTCGTCGGATATTCGTGGGCGAAGACAACCTATGTTTTGACTGCGACTTACAAGATGATGAGTGCTGACTACTTCCCCCTCGGCAATCGTACTAACTGATGTGTAATGGCGTATTGACGGAAAAAGGGGACAACTCTCGTGGGTTGTCCCCTTTTTTTGTTTTGGGTGGTGGTGGGTGGAGCGGGAGGCGATTGCGTTATGGTAAGCTGCAGCTTACTCAATTCCGGTCAATTTCTGGCATTTCCTGGAGAAAGCAATGAAAAAGTCGATCATCCTTATCGTTGTCGCCCTGCTCCAATTTTCTGCCCAGGCGCAAAAGCGGGAACGTCCGAACGTGCTTTTTCTGTTCGCAGACGACCAGCGCGCAGACACCATCGCTGCACACGGAAATCCGCATATTAAGACGCCGAACATTGACTCACTTGTCCGCCGCGGATACAGTTTTCGGCGTAATTATGTCTTTGGCGGCAATAGCGGCGCGGTCTGTATTCCGAGCAGGGCCATGCTTATGACCGGAAAGACCTGGTTTAAGATCGACACCGAGCGACTGAACGGCGAATTACTGCTGCCGGAATTGCTGCAGCGTCACGGCTATCAGACCTTCGCCACCGGAAAATGGCACAACGGCGAGTCCTCGTGGTTGCGGGCATTTCAACGCGGAAAATCGGTCATGTTTGGTGGAATGTCAGATCACACCCGGGTCCCGGTCAAAGATCTTCAGGCAGACGGGAAGCCAGGTCCGGTCAGAACCGGAGAGAAATTTTCGAGTGAACTCTTTGCCGATGCGGCAATAGAGTATCTCGATGGAGTGGACCGTCAAAAGCCATTCTTCGCCTATGTCGCCTTCACCGCCCCGCACGATCCCCGCCAGCCGCCGCCAGAGTGGCGCGAAATGTATTACCGTCAACTGCCGCCACTGCCGGTCAATTTTCTGCCACAACTGCCCTTTGACAACGGGATGGTGACCAATCTTCGCGATGAGAACCTCGCCGCCTGGCCGCGCACGGAAAAGGTGATCCGGGATCAGATCGCTGAATACTATGGAATGGTGAGCCATCTCGATCAGCAGATCGGTCGAATTCTGGATAAACTGAAGAGCGAGGGGCTGGCCCAAAATACGATCATCATCTATGCCGCCGACAACGGGCTGGCGTTGGGCAGCCACGGACTGCTCGGGAAACAGAACGTCTTTGAACACAGCATGCGCGTACCACTGATAATATCCGGTCCGGGCATTCCACGCGGTGGCTCAAGTGAGAGCATGACCTACCTGTTCGACCTCTTTCCGACCATCTGCGATCTGGCTGGCGTCCCACAGCAGAAGGATCTCGCCGGTCAGAGCCTGCGCCCGATCTGGCAGGGCGCACAGAAAAGTATCCGTGATTCGATCTTTCTCCCCTACATCGGGATTCAGCGCGCGGTTCGCGATGATCGGTGGAAGCTGATCTCCTATCCCAAAATTGGATACCTTCAACTCTTCGACCTCAGAAATGATCCGCACGAAACGACCAATCTGATCGATCAACCGGATCGTGGCCAACCAGATCCTCGCCGGCCAGATCATCGCCAGCCAGATCATCGCCAGCAGGTCGAGCGACTGCTGAAACTGATGAAGGTCTGGCAGGAGCGCGTCGGCGACACGCTCGAGATTCCATCTCTCAGCCAGACCCCGCCCGCCATCAACCTGAGCGGCAACGAGCGAACGCCAGATCAATGGCAGCCCGATTGGATCATCCGCAAGTATTTCGGCGATGCGCCTCCGCGTGTCAGGCAATAATGTCGTGCAGGACGCGCCCCTCTTCGGTCGGTCCGATGAGGCGGTTGTTGAGCCCCTGATACGGATAGCTGAACCGATAGGGATCGAGCCCGACAAGATGTTCGATCGTCGCCTGGAGATCACGGATACTGACCGGCTTTTCGACCGGGAAGTAGCCAAACTCGTCGGTCGCACCATAGCTCAATCCGCGCTTCACTCCCCCGCCGGCCATCCACATCGTAAAGGCGTTGGTGTGATGATCGCGTCCGATGAAGCCACGCCGAAGCTCGGTTCTAACGTTGTTCTGCATCATCGGCGTCCGCCCAAACTCGCCTCCCCAGACGACGAGCGTCTCATCGAGCAGCCCACGCTGATCGAGGTCTGTCAGCAGACCATAGAGTGCCCGGTCGATCTGACGACACTTGATCGGCAACGTCTCATCGAGGCTCTCCCCGGGCGATGAACCGTGATGATCCCAACCCCAATCGTAGAGTTGCACGAAGCGGACACCATTCTCGACCAGTCGCCGCGCGAGCAGGCAGTTGTTGGCGAAGGTCGGATCATCTCCCTTGTAGATGATGCGCGGATCGTCCGCACTCTCTGCAGCCGAGACATAACCGGGTCGCGCGCCATAGAGATCAAGGATGTGCTGCGGCTCCTTTGAGATATCCATGGCCTCAGGAACGGAGACCTGCATTCGGTATGCCAGTTCGTACTGCGAAATCCGCGTCAGTGTCTCCTGATCACCGCTCTGCTGGTAGCTTGCACGGTTCATCTCGCCAATGGCATCGAGAGTCCGCCGACGCACCTCGCGATCGAGCCCAGGCGGATTGCTGAGATAGAGGACAGGGTCACCATTCGTCCGGCACTGAACCCCCTGGTAGACACTCGGAAGGAATCCGGACCCCCAGAGCGATTTTCCGCCATCCGGCGTCTTACCGCCGGAGAGGAGAACGACGAAACCGGGCAGATTTTCGTTGACGGTGCCCAGACCATAGTTTATCCACGAACCCATCGACGGATTGCCAAGTCGTGCTGAGCCGGTTTGGACAAAGAGCTGCGCCGGAGCATGGTTGAACTGATCTGTGCTGACGGTCCTGATGATGCAGGTCTTGTCGACGACCTTCGCGAAATTGGGAAGAAGCTCACTCACCCACTGGCCGCTCTGACCGTGCTGCGCGAAACGAAACTGACTCGCCAGAATCTTCGGAACTCCCTTGATAAAGGCAAACCGCTTTCCGGCCAGAAACGACGGCGGCGCATCCTTCATATGCAGCTTTTCAAGTTCAGGCTTGTGCTCGAACAGTTCAAGCTGGGAGGGTGAGCCGGCCATATGGAGATAGATTACCCGTTTGGCGCGCGGAAGTATCCGCGGTGACTGCGCCGCCAGTTCCCGCTCAACGAGTGACTGGAGGGCCATGGCTCCAAATCCAAGTCCTGCCCGCTTGAAAAAGTGGCGACGGTTCAGGGATTCAGGATCGCTCACGATTCTATTCATCTTCAAACTCCTTCACTGCTTTCGACTGTAATCCCGCTCAGTTTCTGGTAAGGAACTCGTCAAGGTTGAGGATCGCGTTGGCGACGACAATCCAGGCGGCAAAAGCCTGCCGTGTGGTTCCGGCGGGAGCCTCTGCCCGTGTCGCACCGATCAGCGCCTCCGCCTTGTCAGGTTCGGCGAGATAGACGCGTTCCATCTCGCGGTAGAGGGCGACGAGCGGCGCGACCTCGCGCGACTCGACCTGCCTGACCAGCGCCAGCCGCGCTCCGCGCACCGCTCGCTGGTCGAGCCCCTCAGCTTCAGTCAGCATACGGCGTGCCAGCCCGGCGGCGGCTTCGAGGTAGACCGGGTCATTGAGGGTCACCAGCGCCTGCAATGGGGTGTTGGTTCTGATTCTCCGGATCTGGCAGACCTCGCCGCTGCCACTATCAAAAGTAGTCATCGACGGATAGGGAGTTGTCCGCTTGAGATAAGTGTAGACTCCGCGCCGAAACCGGTCCTCGCCATCCGCATCGATCCAGTTACGTCCATTATACGTTGATCGCCACAGTCCGGTCGGCTGTGGCGGCATGACCGGCGGGCCACCCATTCGGCTCGCGAGAAGGCCGGAGACAGACAAGGCCTGATCGCGTATCGTCTCGGCGGAAAGACGAAAGCGCGCGCCGCGGGAGAGGAGGAGATTGCGTGCGTCTGCACTGATCAGGCCTGGTGTGATCTCGGAGGCCTGCTTGTAGCCATCACTGAGAACGATTGTGCGGATAAGGCTCTTGAGCGACCACCCGCGGTCACGATACTCCGCCGCCAGCCAGTCGAGAAGCTCCGGGTTGACCGGAGCACTGCCCTGAGCGCCGAAATCCTCCTCTGTCTCGACCAGACCCGCCCCGGCGAGACGCGCCCAGACACGATTGGCCCAGACACGCGGAGTAAGCGGATTGTCACGATCGACAAGCCACTGCGCAAGCCCCAATCTGTTCAATGGGGCAGCGGCTGGGAAAGGATGAAACGACGCCGGGACTCCCGGACTGACAACTTCACCCGGTTCAAGAAAGTTCCCGCGAAGGTGGATGTTGGAGACACGGCGCTTATCAATGGCCAGTTCGCGCATGACCGGTAATTGAACGATGTTACTGGTAAAGTTTCGCTCCGCCTCATACGCCGCGGCAAGATCGTCGATCAGCTTCCGCAGTTCGGGTGACGCTTGCGCCAGTTCAAGCCTCGCCGGATCCTGCCCGGTCGTCAAAACGCGAAACCGTCGAAAGGTCGACGCGTCGCCATTCTGAAATGAGAGGGTCAGCTTTATCCGGCCATCGGCAGCGAGGCGCAGTGGCTGCGCAAATTGAAAGAATGCGGTGTGCGGTTCGCGTCCACGGGACTCGACCGACCATCCGGTCGCCTCATCACCATCTATCGCCCGTGTGACATCACCTTTCTTCTCGGAAAAATCGGCGCGCGCACCTGAAAAATCGAGTGTCCGTTCTGCCGACGCGTCAAACTGACTTGCCGTAATTCCGGAGAGTACGAAGTTGCCGGTTGAGCTCTGTCGACCAACTGCGTATTGCCCCACTGGCTGGCCCCCTGGCAACCGCTCCGGTAAAACTTCAAGCCGGAGTGCCGTATGGAGCCCGGCGGGAAGCGCGAGGATCAACTGAAAGGTCTCCTCGGGAGATGTCGGGCCACCTACCGTGACAAGATTATCTTTCTGAATGGTCAACGTCGCTTTGACCTTCGCTGTCGCTTCCTGAATATGGACGACGCTCCACCCTGCCGAGCCGGCTGAATCGACCGGGTTTTCGAGCTTCGGGAGCTGGCGGTCGAGTTCCTCGATCCGTGCCTTCAGGCTCGCCCTGCGCTCCTTCTCAGCCATTGAAAGCATCTCGATCGTCGGGGCCTCGTCCGACCGATCAGCGTCCTCCGTCTGGTTGAAGAGGGCGAGGAAGCTGTAATACTCACGGTGTGAAATCGGGTCGTATTTGTGAGTATGGCACTTTGCGCAGCCCATGGTCAGACCCATCCAGACCTGCATGGTCGTGTCGACACGGTCCTTGACCGCCGCAACGCGAAACTCTTCGTTGTCGGTCCCTCCCTCATCGTTGGTCATCGTGTTGCGATGAAAGGCGGTCGCGATCAATTGTGACTCGGATGGATTGGGCAGCAGATCGCCAGCCAGCTGTTCGGTGGTGAAGCGATCGAGCGGCATATCGGCGTTGAGTGCGTTGATGACCCAGTCACGATATGGCCAGATGGTCCGCCCAACATCCTTTTCGTACCCTTTGGTATCGGCATAGCGCGCCAGGTCAAGCCACATCCGCGCCCAGTGCTCACCAAACTGTGGCCGGCCGAGCAGCTCATCGACGAGGCGACGATACGCCTCCGGGGAAGGATCGGCCGCAAACCGATCAGCGACCTCTGGCGAGGGGGGCAGCCCGATCAGATCGAGCCAGAGCCGGCGAACCAACACCCGTGGCTCGGCCGCCGGACGGCGTGTCAGCCCGTTCCGGGCCAGCATCCGATCGACCAGCTGATCGACCGGACTGACTTTCGAGATGGCGAGTGCCGGCCGCTCGATCGGTTCAAACGACCAGTGGCGTCCCCACTTCGCCCCCTCCGCAATCCAGCGTCGCAGCAGTTCGATCTGGGCCGGAGTAACCTGCCGGTGCGAGCTGGCAGGCGGCATGACCACGCCAGGATCGAGGCTCGTCATACGCGCAATGATCAGACTCGTTTCGGGATGGCCTGGCGCAATGGGGGTCCCGCCGGGACGAACCGCCTTCGCCACCGCTTCCTGGTCGAGCCGCAACCCCGCTTTGCGATTTCGCTCGTCCGGGCCATGGCACGAATAACAGTTAGCCGCCAGAATCGGCAGGATGTCGCGACCAAAACTGACTGCTCCCGCGACGGTATCTTTCTGGCCAGCGCTCTTCTGCGGGAATGCCGCCGCGATCGAACCTCCTGACGCAGATTCAGCCGACAAAAGATAATGGTTGACCACACCTGCCAACAGCACGAAAATGACGAGAAATTTGAGTGTTCCGACTCTCTTCACGGCTACTCCATCTCCTGTTTCAGGTCGTCAAAGCGAATGGCGCTCGCGGCAATCGCCCGGAGCCCCGCCAGAAGACCTTGTTCGATCTCACCATCAGTAAGCAGACGCGCGCCGATCGAATGTTCAGCAAGCGCCGTTGCCCAGGCCGCGGCAAGCGCTTCACCGCCGGCAATGACAATACTCTCTCCCGGAACCATCAGCCCGCGACCAAGCATGGCATCGAGATCAGCGGCAATGTAGACTCCAATCAGATACGCAAGCCTCTCCTCCGGCGTCGAGGTCGACCGCTGTTCGAGAAGCCTGACGCAGAATAGTGCCCGCGCCGTTCCTGAGCGGCGCTGCTCGGCCATGCCAAACCTCATCCAGTCGGGGTCGATCACCTCTGGTCGCGAACCGGGAACCGATCCGGCGAGGATCGTCTGGGTCTGCGTCGCATGGATCAGCTCACCACTCAGCGAAGTGACACTCGATTCGATCCTCGTCTCCGCGTCGAGCCGAATCAGCTTCCAGTGTGATCCGAGGTTGAGCAG
>JBEIMN010000075.1:0-9463 GCA_040378705.1 Acidobacteriota bacterium | reverse complement strand
TGCTCGACCGCGCCGTCACGATAGCTTAGCAGCGTCCCATCCCGCCTCCGCCAGACGAGGCCACGGGCAGACGCCTTCTCGAAGGTCATCCCGATCGCCCCCTGCGTGGTTGGCCACGAGACGCCATAGCCGGGGTAGAACGCGTCAAAAACTTCGCGATTGAAATACTCGAAACCACGCTCATCAAATCGCCGACCCGTTGCCCGCCCAAACTTTTCCAGCCAGCCACTCTGGATTGCCGTCAGATGCGGATTGGCTGGCGCGGCGGCGGGCGGGAAATAGTAGGTCGAATCTCCCCCCATCTCGTGCAGATCGACGACCACCTGTGGCATCCAGTCGAGCAGCAGTTCGACCCGCCCACGACTCTCCGGCTGTGTCTGCGCGAACCAGTCGCGGTTGAGATCGAAGAGATAATGGTTGCTCCGGCCTCCGGGCCACGGCTCGTCGTGCTCCGCCGCCAGTGGTTCCGGATCCGGGGTCGCCGCCGCCCCGAGCAGGTTCTGCGATACGAAACGCGCCCTCCCGTCAGGATTCTCCATCGGATCGATGATCACCAGCGCCTCACGCCGGATTCGATCGACCAGCGGATCACCCTGCGCCGCCAGCAGATGATAGGCTTCAAAGAGTGCGGCCTCTCCCGATGAGATCTCGTTTCCATGAACACCGTGGATCAATGCCACGACAACCGGCAGGCCCCGAACCAGCGTCTCCAGACTCTCCGTCGTCCCGGAAGCCAGCCGCCCAAGACCAGCTTTCACCTCATCGATCCGCCCCATTCGCTCCGCATTGCCAATAACCAGCGCCTGAAGCTCACGCCGCTCCCAGCTCTCTCCATATCGAATCAGCCGCGTTCGATCCGGCGCCGCATCTCGCAGCGCTCGCAGATAGCGGCCAATCTCCTCCGGCGTCGTCACACGCTCGCCCGGTTCATGACCAAGCACCATCTTCATCGTTGGGATCGAGGCGTCATACCGTACCCCGGGCGCAAACTCGCGCACTTGCCCGGCCACTTGTCCGGTCACTTGTCCGGTCACTTGTCCGGTCACTTGTCCGGTCACTTGTCCGGTCACCTGGCCGGTCACCTGGCCAGTCATCAGCAAGAAGCCCATCGCCACCAGCAAATTTTTCAGATATACGCGCATCTTCTGACCTCCCCCAACTGTGGCACTGTCATCGCCTGCCAATCGTGCTCAAACGTATCTTTCGCTGAATATTTATCTCGCCATCCAGATCGCGGATCTGCATCGAGATTACCGGATCGACCTGCTTCCAGTCGATTGTCAGCAGGCCGAAATTGTCTCCCCAGTTCATCGTCCCGACCCGGTGACGGTTCTCCTCGTAGGGTCGCCAGACGTGGGAGGCATTGTTCATCCCGCTCGCCGTCAGATCATAGATTGGGTAACCGACACCCCCATCCATCATCGACAACTCCGCAAGATGGCGATCACCGCTCAGAAAGATGACGCCATTCGCCTTCGTCTCGCGGATCAAGCCGAAGAGTCGCTCCCGCTCCCGCGGCAGGTTCATCCACTTCTCCCAGCCGTGATCCTCCGCGACAACCTGTATGCTCGAAGCGATCAGCCGGACCTCTGCCGGCCGGCGCAGCTCTTCGCCCAGCCATCTCCACTGCTCAGCGCCCAGCAGGGTCTTGCCCGGGTTCTCGTCCGGAACATAACGTCCGACACCAGGCATCCCTTCCGGCCGCGGCTTGAGCGAACTCCGATGATAGCGCGTGTCGAGCAGGATCACCTGAACACGGTTCCCCGGCGGTCCGAAGATCGAGGCGTCATAAACCCCCTCACGCTTTCGGCGCGGTGAAGCTGCCGGCACTCGCCAGAAATCTTCAAACTCCTTCTGCGAGGCCGCACGCTGCTCAAACTCCGCCCCGCCATCGTTCAAACCATAATCGTGATCATCCCAGGTCGCCATGATCGGAATCAGCCGCCGCAACCGCGCAAAGCCTGGAATCGACGCGAGCTGGCGATACTTTGCGCGCATCTCCTCCATCTCGCTCGTGTCGCCATAAATGTTGTCACCGATGAAAAGAAACAACTGCGGCCGCATCCCGAGGATCTGGCTCCAGATCGGCTGCGGATCATCCTGATCCGCGCACGAGCCGAAGGCGATTCGCGACAGGCGCG
Organism: Acidobacteriota bacterium; assembly: GCA_040378705.1. Classification (GTDB taxonomy): domain Bacteria; phylum Acidobacteriota; class Blastocatellia; order RBC074; family RBC074; genus CAIOZW01. The sequence goes on along the minus strand of JBEIMN010000075.1, from coordinate 7,322 downwards.
TCGCGGGAGCCAGCACCGGCCCGGCCAGAGCAGTCGTCTCAGCCGGCTCAGCCAGAGCAGCCGGCTCAGGCAGCCCCGCCAGGCCAGGCAGCCCAGTCAATGAAGCCACGCTCAACACGGCCAGAAACAAGAATCCACCCCGCATCCACCAATCAGATCTCATCTTACCGATCATCTTTTCTGCTCCTGTTCCGGCCCGCCACCAGCTTTACGCGGACGTGCCGTGTAGACGATGGTCGAAATCCCGGCAAGTATCGTCAAACTCCCGACCAGGATCGACCAGGTTATCCGCTCACCGATCGCCAATGCCCCGATGATCAGCGCCACAACCGGTGTCACCAGCGAGATCAGCATCGTCTTCGTCACCTCGATCCGGGCCACCAGCCAATAGTAGAGCAGGAATGCCAGCGCCGAACCGACCAGCGCCAGATACCCGAGCGAAACGAGCGAGAGCGTCGACCAGTGAAGCTCGAACGGACTGCCCTCCCACCACCACCCAAGCAGCAGCAATGGCGGAAAGCCGAACAGCATCTGCCCTGCCGCGAGCAGCGCCGGATCGAGATGCGGCAATTTCGACTTGACCAGCACGTTCCCCCAGGCAACGCATATCGAGCTGAAGATCAGGGCGACGCTTCCCTCGAAACCCGTCCGACCATCGATCCTCATCTGATCGTAGAAGATCAGACTCACCCCCACGAAACCCAGTCCGATTCCGGCCAGCTTTCGCAATGAGATTCTTTCCGTCGGCAGGTAGTGGTGCGCAATCACGATTCCAAAGACCGGAATCGTCGATTGGAGCACCGCCGCGAGCCCGGAGGTGATTCGCATCTCCCCCCAGAAGATCAGTCCATAGTTGAGCGAGATCGAGACGATCCCCGTCCCCGCCAGCAACAGCCAGATTCGCGCCTCGCGCGGCATCACCACACGCCGCGCCAGCACCACTCCCCAGAGGACCAGGCACGCGACCAGAAACCGCAGCCCGGCAAAGGTTACCGGCGGCAGATCACGCAAACCCAGCTTGATAAAGATCCAGGTCGACCCCCAGATCAGCGACAAAATCACCCAGACCAGTATTGCTTTATTCATTAAATGTGCGCCATTCTGCCCGCTACTTCCGTGACAACAGGACCAGCCCAAGCAGGCAGAATCCAATCCCAAGCACCATCCGCGCCGTCAAATGCTCCCGAAAAAAGATCAGTCCCACCGGCAGGAGCAGGAGCGCAATCGCGACACTGCAGAGAACCGAGGTGATACCAAGGTCCCACCCGGATCGATAGGTCAGCAAGAACCCAACCTCGACCAGCACCGCTCCAACTCCGATCCCGATGACCGCCCAGTCGATCTGGCGTGGCGCCAGCCATCCCGCTCGCTCCCCGGGATCGAGCAAGCCCGCGACGAGGCAGAGAACGATCCCCGCCGCGTAAGCGTAGATTACTACTCCCAGCGGACTCGCCGTTCGCTGAATCGATTTCTGCGAGATATGGTATAAAACCCCGCCAGCGATCACCAGCAATAACGGCAGAATTGAACTCTTCATTGCGGCCCCCTCCCAATCCTCTCCCACCCGCAGGCCAGTGCCCTGCCCGACGCATCACCACTTTGCCTGCCATCCGATAAATGACTAAATACAATTTCGCCAAATGCCCTAAGTGCCCAATTGCGAAGAATGCCCCCCGGAACTGTCATTAGTCAAACCACGATTCTGAAAAGATGCTTGATTTTTCCGGCCGGAACGCCTACAAAAGACTGTTACTTTTACTTAGAAAGAGAGAGTCCGATGTTTACGCCGGAACCGCCGCTGAAGTTTCCCCCCGCCGAACAGTCAATCGCCGACCGTTTATTGAAGATAGCCGCCGAGACCGATCGGATAGAGGGATACACACAGCCACACGCCATCGCAATCGCACGCCTCGCCGAGGTCGTCGCCACCCGCCTCGATATGCGCGGACACGATCTGACCTCACTCCTTCTGGCCGCCCTCGCCCACGATATTGGCGAACGGTCGCTCAAACGACACTACCTGCTCCGGCCCGACGCCCTGACCTGGGAAGAGACGCTCGACCTCTGGCGCCACCCAATGCTCGGGGAGCAACAGGCCGCGGAACTGAACCTCCCGCGTCAGGCCCGCCTTCTCATTCGCTGGCACCACGAATGGTGGAATGGTGAGGGCTATCCGGACGCGCTCGCCGGCGAAGCGATCCCACTCGGTGCACGCATACTCCGTGTCGTCGACTCCTATTGCGCACTGACGACGAAACGCCCATACCGTGAAGCCTTTGACCCGCTCGATGCCGAGCAGATCATCGCCGAACAGGCCGGTATCGAGCTCGACCCAACCATCGTCCAGATCCTTCTCGAATATCTGGAGGCCGAACGGAGCGTTGAGGAGTCCGATCTATCCGATACCAGTGAGGCCAGTGAGACTGGCGACGATGATATAGAGATTATCGATGAGTGCGAGTTCGTCGACGGTTCCGAACTCATCGACGATTCCGAAATTTCAGCCGTCATCGCTGACGACGAGACTCCAATCGCCACCGCGGCCGACGAGAGCGTCGAGGTCGACCTCCTGACACAAAGCGCTGACCACCTGATCGTTCCGATCACCGAAGGTATGCCCGAAGTGCAACTGCCCGAAGTGCAACTGGCCGAATCGCCAATGCCCGAAGCGCCAATTGCCGACGCTTCACCGGCCGAAGTTAGCGTTGAAAATTCGCCCGCCAACCCACCGGAGAATTTGGAGAAGTTATGAACAACGTCGATTCCCGTCGCTGGCTTGGCTTTGAACTGAACATCCTGCGGCGGCTGAAATTCTCAACGATCGCCATCCCCTTCGCCGGTCAGCCCGATCTTGGCTGGTACCTCAAGTTCTGGGGAAAAGAGATCTACTCGAACGACCTCTGCCAATCGGCATCGTCGATCGCCCGGGCCTTCGTCGAAAACGGGACCGAGAATCTCAGTCCGGATGATATCGACCTCCTTCTCGATGCGGTCGATACTCCAACGCTCCCGCTCCTGAATCCGGCGCTCAGCCGTTACTGGTCGGAAGCCGATGCGGTCTGGTTCGATAATCTGCGTCAGAATATCGACCGGCTCGGCTCCCCCTGCCGACAGGCACTCGCCATCAGCCACGGACTGCAGGTTGGAGATTATGCGCGATCATTCAATCAGCAGACGGAGCGGCTCAAACGCCCACTCTCCGAGGTCTTTCGCCACTTCTGGCAGCGGCAACGCCGGATTGTCGACAACCGCCGAAGCAACCAGAGCTTCAACCTCGAAGCGACAGATTTCATTCGTTCCCGAAGCGCAGATCTGATGTTCGTCCGCTTTCCCGCCCCGCAGGGATTGGCCGGATGGCAGCGCCGAAACGATGAGTGGAAAGAGGTCTGGGTTCGCCGTGACGCCGGCGAATGGGCGCGGCTCGTCAGTGGACAGCACGGAAAACCGGGCGACACCTTCCGGTCCAAGGAGGGTTACCTGCAAATGATGACCGGATTTCTCGAAAATTCCCGTCACATCCCGCTCTGGGCCATCTCACACACCGAAGACGGTTTTCTCTCCACCGGTGAGCTGGCAGAGCGTGTCGCGAAGGTCCGAAAGGTCGAGGCGATCTACCACAAGGACTTCTCCGAGGTCGTCGGCGGTCGCAATACCTACATTCTGATTGCCAGGTGAAAATGACACATCCCGACCACGAAGCCGAAAAAAAGCAACTCCGCGATGAGCGAGACCTGCTGCGCCGACGCCTCGCCGAGGTCGAGGAGACTTTCATGCGCACCGTTGAGGAGTCACAGGCCGAAATTCTGGCCATGAACGACGCGCTGGCCCAGACCAACACCCGTTTACGTGAACTCGACCAGATGAAGGACGCCTTCCTCTCGATGGTGACACACGAATTGCGCACTCCGCTGACGGTCATCAGCGGAATTACGGAGATGCTCGAGACGGGAATCTATGGCGATCTGACCTCAGAACAGGCCGAACACATCCGCCAGATCAGCGCCCAGGCCGGGCGCTTGCGCCATCTCGTCAACGATCTGCTCGACCTTTCGAAGATCGAGGCCGGAATGATGAAGCTCCACCGCGAGTTGGTCTCACCTGAATCGATGGGCGAAGCGGTCCTCGAGCAACTGATCACCTACGCCGCACAGTCCGGAGTCATCCTCCGCAACCATATTAGTCCCAATCTGCCCGACGTCAACTGCGACGAACGACGGATCGAGCACGTCCTGATCAACCTGATCTCGAACGCGATCAAGTTCACTCCCCACGGTGGACAGGTGACGATGAGCGCCGAATCGGCCGGCAAGCAGGTTATCTTCTGCGTCGCCGATACCGGAAGCGGGATTCCAGCCGAAGCACTGCCACGCATCTTCGACAAATTCTTCCAGGTCCATACCAGTACCGAGACCGGGATCAAGGGGACCGGACTCGGACTCGCGATCGTCAAGCATATTGTCGAGCTTCACGGTGGCGAGGTGAGTTGTGAGAGTGAGATCGATAAGGGCAGCCGGTTCTATTTTTCGCTTCCGGCCTCGGAGAGACGGTCGTCCGGTTCACTCAACTGACTCGACTCGCGGCATATTCCGGCAAAGAATTCGCAGCTTTCGCGTGCCATCCGATCCTTGTACGGGAGCAGCCGATGGTCACCCTCCCGGCTCAGACAGAGTTCGAGCCGCGTCGCAACGCAGCGTTCGACAAAATCGAGGCTGAGCTGGTACGGGATCGTCTCGTCACGCATGCCGTGAAAAATGATTGACGGGCGGGTGAAGCGCGTCAGCAACTCATCGTAAGGATAGAGTGGGGCATCGGCGCAGAGCTGATATCCCAGTTCAAGATCGATATAGCCACTGCGCAGGCGGTGGCGTCCGGTTCGCTCCCACTGCCGCCGCGCCTCGTCGTCCATCTCGATCCAGTCGAAGAATCGGAGCGCCGGCGCGATCAGGACGCAGGCGTCAATTTGTGCCAGCGGCGCCGGTGAGCTGGTCGCGAGCCAGGCGGTTGCCCATCCACCCATACTCGATCCGACCAGCAGCAGTGGGCCGCCAGCGAGACCTCGTGCCTCGGCAACAATCGCGCAGAGATCCTCGAGCAGGCGCGCGCCGCTCAGTTCGACCATCTTCCCGTCCGACTCACCATGCCCGCGAAAGTCGGCCGCCATGAGGCCCCACCCACGCCGTGCACACTCGGCCTCGAAGGCCGTCACCTTCTCACCCGTTCGCGTCGAACCAAGTCCGTGCGCAAAGACTACCACTGGCGTCGAAACCGGTGACGTGGCCGGTGTCAGGCCATCTTCGACTGTGAACCGATAGTCGCCACGAACCTTCTCACCATTCGCCATCGTCAGCTCGATCGATCGAAGCTCACGCATTCATTCCTCCTCCCCCAATAGACCCGCTGTCGACCCACTGTCGACCCGCTGTCGATTCACCGAAGCACATCGGCCAGCAACCGGATCTGCGCGGCGTGATTGTGTGCATGTTTGGCATAGATGCGCAGCCAGCTCTCGACCGTGTAGCGTCCATGCTCCGTATGAACTCCGGCGCGCTGCCAGTCCTCCTCGGTCATCATCGCGAGCAGCGGGACGGTAACTTCGCGCGCGGCACGAAAGGCCGCCAGTGCCGGCTCGATCGGCCGCTCGTTGTAACGGAGGACGGTCGCGAACGCATCCTGATCGTAGCCCCCGATCACCGGCTCATCCTCGACCAGCAGCCGGCGTAACCGGATCGCGCTCGTCATTTCACTGTCGGCGAGGTGATGGATGATCTGCGCCGCACTCCATTTTCCAACCAGTGGTTGCGCCGTCCACGATTCCGGCTCGATCAGTGCCAGCGCGGCGGCGACCTCGTCGACACCGCTGGCGTAATCGGCAATCAGCTTCTCTCTCTCCTCAATCGTCATCATCGCTTAACTCCCTTTCCATAATTGGTGACCGATGGGGGCAGCTCAATCCCCGCTGAAAGCAGCGGATCAGTGACCGGAGCGCCCGGTTCAACCGCGAGTGGCAGCACTCCCGCCCAGACTGGCAGCTTCATATCCTCTTCATCATCGATTGGTGGCCCGGTCCGAATCTTCGCCGAGACCTCGCTCAGCGGGAGCTCAAGAACCGTCGTCGCCCTCAATTCAAGCTCGTTCGGAACACGGACCTCGGCCCACCGTCCCGGGACAATCTGCTCCGTGATCACCTCGAGCGCACGCATCTTCTCCGCCTGATCCTCGATCAGCCGCGCCGTCCCAAGCATAACCACCGAACGATAATTGAGCGAATGGTGAAATGCAGACCGCGCCAGAACCAACCCATCAAGCACCGCAACAGCCTCACGCGAGCCGTCCTTGCACGATCCGCCGGCGCTGTCCACCAGCGCCGTCTCTCAGCCGTCTCTTCTCGCGAGACGCCCTTGTCGCAGGTTTTTCGAGCGGCAGGCCGGTGCTCGGATGCGTCGATCACTATCAATCAAGGTGGGCCGCGCACGCCACCCTCGCTGATTCACCTCGAGCGCTGGGTGCCTGTGAGGCACACAGTCTTCCGCCACTTCGATCACTTGTATGAGGCGAACCTGTGGATGTACTTTGACTTCCACGCGTATCGACAGTTCATGAACAGTTCGAGAACACAGCGGTTGGATCCGACACAGCTGCCGCCGCATCTGTTGTGGTACCTACGGAATCGCACGCTCTTCATGTCCGATTCGATCGATCTCGCGCGCTACGTCGGGCAGCGCGACTACAATCCGACGAGCCCCGACTACCGCAGCAAACTCGCCCTCATGCATTCTGCATCACGTGTGCTCACTGAGGTTGATACAATCGTCTTCACCCATCACGTCGATAAGGTGCAATCGTGTGGTCTGCGCTGCTGCGCTACTGACCACGCAACGGCCACTCGACGATACCCTGACTACAAGCCGCGCAACGCCAGCAAAGCATTGGACAAACCGTGGCACACCGTGTATTACACGGAGCTGGTGGCGCTGCGCGACTTCAGGCCGTACACCTGCCCAGCGCATCCGGCGCTCTGGCGCCCGCAGCATCGGCCCAGAGCGCCTCGCTGCCCGTGTACCCACCCCACGGTCGGTGGAAAGGCTCTAGGGGTGTGCTGACTTAGAGCTGACTCGCTGTTGAGCCGCGGGCAGTGCACCTCGACCTCCCCTCGAGTTTGGCCTCTGCTCGGGGTGTGCACTGGACTTGTGTTAGACCGGGAGTGGCGGAGCTGGACTGCGAGCCGGTGGAGGGGTGAGCGCGGGGCGGGACCGTGAAATAACTGACTGACTGACTGAAAGGCGAAATGCCGCACAGAGGAGCGAAAAATGCTCGCCATTCTT
>JBEIMN010000074.1:0-9648 GCA_040378705.1 Acidobacteriota bacterium | reverse complement strand
GCCACTGCGAGGAGTTCTCTTCGCGTGGAATGGCAAGGTTCTGGTCACCGATCATATCGAGCAGGATCATCGCCTTGATGTTGATCGCCTGGTTGTTCTTTCGAAGCTGGCCGGCCATGAAGCGGCTGCCATAGGTGTTATCGTTTCCGTTCAGGCATTCGCTCCATTCACGGCAGAAGGCCTCTTCACCATCGAGAAAGACTATCTGGTAGGTGAATTTGTGCGGAGTCGGATCAGCCGCCAGCAACCTGGCCAGTTCGAGGAGCACGCCGGTGCTCGAAGCGCCGTCATTTGCGCCGACAAAGCGGAAATCGGTAAACCGCTTTGTGTCGTAGTGGCTGGCAAGGATAATCTTCTCTGGTTGCTGGCCGGGAATCTCGGCGATGAGGTTCTTCATCTTCACTTCACCCTGCGGGGTGACCGGTGAAAACTCGTCGATCCGTGGTTTGAGGCCATAGCTGCGCAGTTGTTCGAGCAGATAGTTTCTGGTCTTCTCGAGGGCCGGGGAGCCAGCCGGGCGCGGCCCGAAGTCGACCTGTGCCTTGACGTGTGCGTAAGCCCTTTCGCCATCGAAGCGGATCTGAGGTCCGGGTTCGGGCTGGCTCGACCTTACCTCGGGTGCCCGTACTGCAGGTGATGATGTCGTCAGCGCGGGGCTGCCCGTCGCTGCGGGTTGCTCACACCTGGTGGAGAAGAGGGTTGTCAGCAGGATCAGGGCAAGGCGGAAATTCATGGTTCTGGTCAGTCTGTGATGGGGCGCATGCGACGTCGTCAGCGATCAGGCCCGGTGAAATTGAGAGCATTGATCAGAAAGGGGCGCAGTTCACGCCGGTCGACTACGGCATCGAGCATCCCGTGCTCGAGCAGAAACTCCGACCGCTGAAACCCCTTCGGAAGTTTTTGGCGAATCGTCTGTTCGATGACCCGTGCGCCGGCAAAGCCGATGATCGCACCGGGCTCGGCAATGTTCAGATCGCCGAGCATCGCGAAACTGGCCGTCACTCCACCAGTCGTCGGATCGGTCATAAATGAGATGTACGGCAACCCAGCATCATCGAGCCGCGCCAGCGCGGCAGAGATCTTGGCCATCTGCATCAGCGAAAGCGCGCCTTCCTGCATCCGTGCCCCGCCGGAGCAGGCGACGACCATCAGTGGCAATCGTTTCTCGATGCAGTATTCGATTGCGAGGGTGATCTTCTCACCGACGACCGAACCCATGCTTCCGCCAATGAAGCCGAACTCCATCGCCGAGATGACGAGTGGACGACCGCCAATCTCCCCCTCACCGGTGATCAGCGCGTCGAGCATCCCCGTATTCTTCTGTGCCTTCTTCAGGCGCTCGGAGTAGGGAGAGTTGTCAACGAACCGGAGCGGATCGGTTGGCGCCACTCCGGAATGGAGCTCCGTGAAACGTCCATCATCGAAGAGGAGACGGAGTCTTTCCCGTGACCCGATTCGAAAATGGTATCCACAGCGGGGGCAGACGTGCTGACTCTCCGTCAGATCCTTGCGGTAGAGGGTCGTGCCGCAATCGTCATTTTCACATTTGACGAAGAGGCCTTCAGTCTTGACCGTTCGCTCTTCGAGGGGCGCAAGCTCGCCGATCTTATCCGTTTGTCGTTTGAACCAGGACATATTTGATAGTAATTCCGTTAATCTCTCTCGAAAAGATCATTCTACGCGCAGCAACAGGTCGTCGCAAGCAAGGTCAATGGCTTTAAGCAAGATACCCGGCAAGGCTCGACAGATCGACGTTGCCACCCGAGATGATGACCCCAACCCGACGTCCGCGGAGGTCGAATTTGCCGTGCTGTACTGCCGCGGCACCGGCCGCGCCCGACGGTTCGATCAGCACCTTCATCCGTTCGAGAGTGAAACGAATCGTGGCGATCAGCTCGGCATCACTGACGAGCAGAATGTCATCGACAAGCTCCCTGACGATTGGGAAGGTCAGTCGGCCCGGAGTATTGACCGCCAACCCATCGGCAATCGTCTTCGGCACCGGGATCTCGACCCGCTCTCCACGCTGAAGCGACAGCCGTGTGTCGTTTCCAGCCTCCGGTTCAACACCGTATATCCTGATCGATGGACGGATGTGGCGCGCGGTGACGGCCGACCCGGCAAGCAATCCGCACCCGCTGCAGCAAACTACGAGGTCGTCAAGATCCGGCACCTCTTCGAGCAGCTCAAGGGTCGCCGTCCCCGCCCCGGCCATCACCTGATAGTCGTCATATGGCGCGACCATTGTCATTCCACGCTCCCGGCAGAGCCGTTCACCGATCTCGATCCGGTTCTCGCTGTAGCGGTCATAAAATGTCACCTCTGCGCCATAGCCTCGCGTCGCCTCGACCTTGATTCGCGGAGCGTCCGCCGGCATGACGATCACTGCCGGAATGCCGAAGAGCTTCGATGAGAGCGCGACTGCCTGGGCGTGATTTCCCGACGAATAGGCGAGGACGCCGCCAGTTCGCTCCTCTTCGGTCAGCGAGGCGATCTTGTTGTAGGCGCCACGAAATTTGAAGGCCCCGGACCGTTGCAGATTCTCCGCCTTGAAAAAGACTTCCGCTCCGGTCAGTTCGTTGAACTGGTGTGAGGTCAGTACTGGTGTCCGGTGGGCGACGCCGGACAGCCGCTCCTTCGCGTCGAGTACGTTCTGAAATGTTAGTTCCATCAGCTCCCTTTATCGCCATTATCTGTTAAATACCTGCCGCAGGGATGTTGTATCGAGATTCCCTCCGCAGAGGATCGAGACGACGTTGCGGCCCTGATATTTTTCCCGTTGCAGGATCAGCGCAGCGGTCGCGATCGCTCCCGCTCCCTCAGCCATATTGTGTGTCGTTCGCCAGAGCAGCCGGATTGTCCGAATGATCGTGCTGTCATCGACGAGGACGATCTCATCGACACCGTGCCGGATGATCTCAAAGGTCAGGCTCGCCGGAACACGCGTCGCGACCCCATCGGCGAAGGTTCGCGCTTCGGCGGTCTCGACGATCCGTCCGGCCTGCCACGAAAGATAGATGCTCGGCGCACCCTCCGCCTGAACCCCGATGATCCGTGTCGAAGGCGAGAGCGCACGGAAGGCGGTGATCGTTCCGCAGATTCCGCTTCCAAGCCCGATCGGGACGAAGACAGCATCGATCTGCTCACCGCGTCGCGCCATCTCCTCGATGATCTCTACGGCGTAGGTTCCGACGCCATTGATCAGGTCGGGCTCATTCGCAGAGTGGATATAGTAAAGATCTTCAGCGACCGCAAGCCGTGCCACCTCCTCGCGCGCTTCGTCGAAGTCGCGGCCATGCTCGATCACCCGCGCGCCGTAACTGCGCGTCGCCGCATTCTTCTCGGGGTTGTTTCCCTCCGGGACGACGATTGTCGCCGCCACCCCGTGGAGACGCGCCGCAAGCGCGATCGACTGGCCGTGATTCCCGCGGGTTGCCGTAACGACTCCACGTCCCGGTTGCGCTGCCGCGAACCGCTCCATAAAGTTTAACCCGCCACGAACCTTGAAGGCGCCTGTCGGGAGATGGTTCTCGTGCTTCAGAAAGAGCCTTACCCCCGTCTCCTCCTCCAGCAATGGCCAGGCGAGGAGCGGAGAAGGCATCAGATGACGATAGATTCGTGGCGCAGCCTCCCTGATCCCCGTGATCGAGACCTGCGCCAGCATCGATTTTAGTTCACTATCCATGTGATTCAAACCCTGATTCAGCTATTCACACTGATCTGACCCGATTCGGTACTACTTCGGCGTGATCATGATGTGCGCTCCAAGCGTTCCGGCATCCATCAGCCAGGGTTCACCGCGCTTCGCATTTGTCGTGAGTCCGGTCGACTCCGCCGTCGCGTTTGGAACGTAGATTACCCAGCGAACCACTCCATCGACCACCTTTCCGCTTGCCGCATCGTATCCTTTGCCGGAGAGAACATAGAGCATTCGTGGCTCTTTCGGGAATGGCAGCTTACCCTCGCGGATCTCCTTCCAGCGGTATTCGTCGTTGCGTGCGCCACCACTAATGCCCTTCGCGACCAGCTCCCGCCCGCGTGCCATGTAGGGTTCGAGATCGTGATGGTAGCAGGCTGCACTGAACTTGTTGTCGGTCGGATTATCGGCCAGGCAGACCAGGATGTTGGTTCCTTTCCGCAGAGTCGTCAGTTTACCTGCTGTGTCGTAGCCCAGGACTGTCGCCCCTGCCCGCAACTCCTCCGGCGCCGCGAGAACCGTTGCCGCGATCTGGTCTTCAGCCGGTGGTGTCGCCCCAGTCGCCCCAGTCACAATTGTAGCTGGCGCCTGGGCCGCGGCCCTTGCCACAAGTAACAACCCAAACACCAGGCCAAATAGCACAGCCTGTAGCCTGATCGATTCGATTCTTTTCATCTTCATTCCTCTCCGTTGCCCACGACCTTGATCCACTGGTGATCCTGACCTCGCTGGCCAGAATATGCCCGGTCGGTGAATGGTAAATCGCCTTGACGCCTGACGCAATCCGGACCTGTCATCCGCTAACGACCAGGGTGATTATCAATCCGTGCATTGGCAATGCCGGCGCAATATTTTACGGATGAAGACCAAGGTTAAAAGCGAGCTGGTCGGCCGGTTGCCTGACGGTGAGCGAGTCGGGTCAGTTCGAGTTCGGCCTTCTCCCATCCCTCGAAGCGTCGCTCGTCATCCCGAAAAGCCGGAGTATGAGCGAGGCGGCGCCCGTTGATGATCGTTGAGCCGTGCTTCTTGTGGAGCAGTTCGTGATACATCACATAGTCGAGGAGCATCGATGAGACATCCGGACTGTCGAGGCTGACCGAGATCATGATCGTGTCTCCCGCCTGCTTGTAGTGGCCGAATTTGCTGGCGGTGAGCGTCTGATTCCAGGTGAGCACCGGCCGTGCCATCTGCCCGTTGAAGTAGTCGCGGTTGACCCGTGTGAAGCTCTCGTCCAGATCGTGCGCCCGTCCACGCGTGATGGGGGCTGGCGGCGCGGCCAGTGATTCGATCTCGAAGAGGACGTCACTGAAATCTTCGGTCGTCGTGAATTCGGTGACTATCTGGCGGCTGGAGTTGCTCTTCGCCGGGGATCTTGCCGTCAGCGCATCGGTCAGTAGCGCCGTCCAGACGGTGTGACTCGCATTGGTCAGTCCGATATGGACTTTGAGTATTCGACAATTGGTGAATTCGCGAAGCCGCCATAGCGAGTTCATTCCGATGAGCTGAAGCTCGAGCGGACGAGTGGATGACTGGTAGAAGCCGTCCGCCAGCTGACCTGCCGATCTGAGGGCGGTAAGCACCGGAACCAGATTCTTCTCCTCGGTCAGGTATTGAAGGTAGGTGTATCCCTGGCGCGAACGCGGCTCGAGTGCGGCCGGCGTCTGACGATGTTTTCGACAGACCTCCCGGATCGTTGCCGTATGTTTACTCAGCTCGGCCATCAACTCTGATCGCGCGGTCGAGGAGTCGAGGAGGGGCCGTCTTTTGTGCCAGAGCTGTCTCGCCGTGTCGTCGGCAATCGCGACGACATTGCTGACCCTGACGGTTGAAGGCGGGGGCGGCAGTCCGTCTTCGCCGGCCTTGTCTGCATCGATGATGGGCAGATTGGCGAGATCGAGGCTCTTCAGAAAATCATAGGCCATGCGCGAAGGGCCCGGCAGGGCGCGCGGCGTCTGTCTTGCTTTGGCACAGATCCGTTCAATGTCGTGAACCGCGTTCCGCACCACATTCCGAAAATCGTCAACCTCGTCCGGACGGAGTCCGGTCTGCAATTTTCCGCGCACCTGGTTGAGAATTCGAACTACACCGCCAATCTTGACCATTATCCTGCTCCATAACACGAAAGTCGAACATCCGACTTTCGTGTTATGGCTCAGATTGGCTGTGGACGCAAGAGGTTAGTTACTCAAAACCGTTCGGATCTCGCCAACCGGGCCAGCCTCGTCAACCTCGCCAACCGGCCCAGCCTCGTCTGCCGGGCCAACCGGACCTGCCGGACCTGCCAGCGCAAATTGCCAGCCGGCATCGAAGGCGCGGCGGTTGATCCCGAGACGATCCGCGTCGGTGGTCATCTCGCCAAGAAGGTCGAGAACCCCCTCGCGCGCGAGAAGGCCAGTCTGGCTGAGGATTGCACCCAGTGCGACCATGTTGGCGACACGGGCGTTGCCGGCCTCGACGGCGAGTGAGGTGGCCGGCAACGCGATCACCTCGATATCCCGGCGGCGCGGAGCGCGGTCGATCAACGATGAATCGTAGATGATCAGCCCGCCTGGTCGCACATCCTTTTCAAAACGTTCGAGCGACGGAAGGTTGAGCGCGATCAGCATCGATGGCTCCGTGACGAGCGGCGAGCCGATCGGTTCACTGCTAAGGTTGACATGGCAGTTGGCTGTTCCCCCGCGCATCTCCGGGCCGTATGAGGGCATCCACGAGACGTGGTAGCCCGAGCGCATCCCCGCCTCTGCCATGACCTTGCCAAGGTAGAGCAGACCCTGCCCGCCAAATCCGGCGATCCTGATTCCCGGATTCCGGTAACGGAGCTGAGCCGGCGGGCGCTGATAGAGACGTGATCTCTCCTCCGGCAGGTTCTGGTCGAGTTCGAGGATTTCTGGCAACCGATCCATCGGGACTTCGACCCGCCGCCTGATCCAACCCTCACGCTCCGCGGAGAGATCCTTCAGGACTCCGGGCGGGTATTGCGGCACCAGCCGCTGGCGAATCCAGTCGCAGGCCTCCGTCGGGGTGAGACCATATCCGGTTGGACAGGGTGAGAGCACCTCGATGAGCGAAAATCCACGCCCCTCGATCTGGTTGCGAAGCGCCTTTTTGACCGCTTTGCGCGCCATCATTCGTGACCGATTGTCGTAGAGTCCGACACGTTCAATGTAGGTTGGCCCCTCGAGCCCGGCGAGCATCTCACCCACCCGCAATGGAAACCCCTCACTCTGCAGCATTCGACCGGCCGGGGTCGTCGTCGTCGTCTGGCCAAGCAGCGTCGTCGGGGCCATCTGGCCGCCAGTCATTCCATAGATTGCGTTGTTGACGAAGAAGACCGTGATATTCTCACCGCGATTGGCGGCGTGCATAATCTCGTTCCCTCCGATCGCCGCCAGATCGCCGTCCCCCTGGTAACTGATGACGATGCTATCAGGATGGGCGCGCTTCATTGCCGTCGCTACCGCCGGCGCACGGCCGTGCGCAACCTGGATGTTTCCGACATCGAAATACTGGTAACCGTAGACTGAACAACCGACCGGACTAATGAAGATCGTCCGATCCTGAATGCCAAGCTCATCGATCGCCTCCGCAATCAATTTATGCAGGTTGCCGTGGCCGCACCCCGGACAATAATGTGTCGTCAGATGATCGACCGGTTTACGGTCAAACTGCCCATAGAAACTTTTCGGCCTCTGATATACCTTTGCGTCCATTACGTTCTCCAATGGGCTCTTCGTACCGCCCATACCGGACAATCTGATCGATCAGTTCATTGACGGTCGGAATGACTCCACCGACGCGCGAGTAGAAACTGACCGGTCGTCGTCCCTCGACCGCCAGTCGGACATCCTCGACCATCTGGCCGTTGCTCATCTCAACCACCAGAAAGCGCTGTGCAGTCCCGGCCAGCCGGGCAATCTCCTGCTCCGGAAATGGCCAGAGCGAGATCGGCCGGAAAAGCCCCACCCTGATTCCCAGCCGCCGTCCGATGTCGACGGCGGTCTTCAGCAATCGCGAGACTATGCCGTGCCCGATAACGATCAGGTCGGCGTCGTTCGTCCGATACGCCTCGAAATGGACCGACTCGCTTCGCGCCTGATCGTACTTGCTCTCAAGCCGCTGCTGGTGCGCTTCGAGATCCTCTGCCGACATATAAAATGAGCTGATCAGATTTCCACGCGTCGCGCCATTGCCGAGAATCGCCCAGGATGGAGCCTGTGGAGCGATCGCCCGCGATGGAAACTCGACCGGCTCCATCATCTGGCCAATCACCCCATCAGTCATGATCACCACCGGATTACGGTAACGATCCGCCAGCTCGAAGGCGAGCAGCGTCAGGTCGCACATCTCCTGCCCGGAATTGGGAGCGAGGACGATCGTGTGATAATTGCCGTGTCCGCCACCCTTCACCACCTGGTGATAGTCGCTCTGCTCGGGTGAAATGTTGCCAAGTCCCGGCCCGCCCCGTGTAATATCCGCGATCACGCACGGCAACCCGGCTCCGGCAAGGTACGAGATCCCTTCCTGCATCAGGCTGATGCCCGGCCCG
The DNA here is from genome assembly GCA_040378705.1 of Acidobacteriota bacterium. Classification (GTDB taxonomy): domain Bacteria; phylum Acidobacteriota; class Blastocatellia; order RBC074; family RBC074; genus CAIOZW01. Next base: position 1,405 of record JBEIMN010000074.1, on the reverse strand, counting down.
GACGATGCCGTCATCGTCCGCTCTCCCGCCGCTGCCGCGCCATAGACCATATTGATCGCCGCCACTTCGCTCTCCGCCTGCAGGAATGTTCCGCCGGCAGCAGGGAAATACTTTGCCGCGCTCTCCGTGATCTCGCTCGCTGGTGTGATCGGATAGCCGTAAAACGAACGACACCCGGCGAGGAGTGCCGCTTTGACGATCGCTTCATTGCCTTTGATCAGCTGACGTACCATCTTTCCCTCACCCTCTTAAATCGCCTGCCAGGCCAGTCGCCGCCACATAGACCGTGATTGCCCCGGGCTCCGGACAGGCATAAAAACAGACCCCGCACCCGGTACATTCAGACCCGCTCCACCGCGCCGGGTGATAGCCATGCCCATTAAAACGCTCACCAATGCTCAGAACGTGGATCGGACAGGCGTCAACACAAAGCCCGCACCCCTTGCACTCCTCGACGTCAATCACGACCCGGCTCTCACTCTTCCGCGTCGCTATCTGATTCTGCTCCCGATTATGCTCCCGATTCTCCCCCAGATTCTTATTGCTGGTCATCGCCCACACCTCTCTGATTCATCGTTCGCCACATCGTCGTGCTGCCAACACCGTTGTAAACGCAATAACCGTGCCGATTTTTGGTGAGCGGGGTGATTCGAGCCGGGGAGGGGAGCAAAATGATGAAATACAGGCTATTTTTATGATTTCAGGCCGAATACTGGAGTCACAGCGCACCGTCACCAAAGAGTAATCCCCCACTCTCGCCGGCCGAGTGAGGGATTACTGTGGAAAATTACGATCAGGTCAGCGGGAGATTGCGCACCCACGCCCCGTGATACCGACCAATTACTCGACCGCCCGAACCTCAACCCGAACCTCGAGCCGCTCTTCGGCCGAGCCCTTGTAGACGCCTTGCGTCGGCGAGACATCAGCATAATCGCGACCGGTCGCAACCCTCACATACTCATCCGTCTGCTCGCAGTTGTGTGTCGGATCGAGCGATACCCACCCACGCTCTTCAAGGAAGACATCGACCCAGGCATGTGAAGCCGCATTGTCCGGAACCGTTATCCCGGACTCCCTTCGCGCACTGACGATCTGCGGACTGTAAAGGTAGCCGCTCACATAACGCGCCGGAATTCCGAGACTCCGTGTCGCCGCAAGCATCAGATGGGCGAAGTCCTGGCAGACCCCTCTCCGTAAACGCAATGCCTCCGGTGCACGTGTCCTGACATCGGTCGCCTCCGGATCATACTGCAACCCCTGATAGATCGCCGTCATCAACGCGATCGTTGTGCCGTGCGCGTCACCCTCGACCCGGTAAGTACGCGCAAACTCTGAGATATCAGCGTCTTCCGGCGCATAGATCGTTGGCGCCAGAAAATCGAACTGGTCGAGCGGCGAGAGTTGC
>JBEIMN010000073.1:0-9678 GCA_040378705.1 Acidobacteriota bacterium | reverse complement strand
TTTAAGCTGACCGGCTGTCTGGGTTGATTCAAACGGAGATCGAAGTCGATTGGGTGGGGGGGACGGGATTGCCCCTCCCCCCGTGTGGTCATCGTCTCTTTTTCAGATGTATATTGGCGAAATTGATGAACTGATCCCAGTCATAATCAGTGACATCGTGTTTTCCGGCGCGAATATGGTATCCGATGGTCGTCGTCACCGGTTGATGGACCTCTGGCATCTCGACCGCTCCGAGGCCATCGGTTCCGAGTAGGCGGTAGACCGGGTCGGCCGCCCTGGCGGAGAGGAATTCGCCACGCGGGTCCGACCACTGATCGCCGGCAGCGCTTGCGACATAGACTGGCCGCGGCGCGATCAGCGCGATCAGTTCGTGCTGATCGACCGGCAGGGAAGAGACCTTCTGGCTGTACTGCTTGAAGTTACCGCAGAACCAGTGCGGAAAGGCGGTATTGATTCGCTCGACAGTCTCGCCAAAATAGCGGCGCGCGAGCGCTGCGCCACCCTCCCCACTCTCGTTGGAGATGACGATTGCGAATCGCCTGTCCTGGGCACCCGCCCAGAGTGCGGCCTTGCCGATTCGTGAATGGCCGTGCAGGATTACGCTGTTTCCATCGACTCCGGGGATCGTTTGAAGCACATCGAGTGCCCGGCTCATCCCCCACGCCCAGGCGCCAATCGCTCCCCACTCGCCATCTCCGGGAGATGTCTGGCCGGATCGATAAAAGAATGGAATGACCGAATCGACCAGTCCACCGGGATAGTCTGGGAAGAGATCGCCGTAATAGATTGTCGCCACGCCATATCCGCTCTGCAGTATCTTTGCCAGCGGCCAGCGGGAAGCCTCGCCGCCACGAGATTTTTCCGTTGCCCGGTTGTTGATGACCCGGCCATCGTTCGTGTTTCGCATCCAGCCTGCTGGAATCGTTACCTCGGGCTCGTTCGTGACGCTCTGATTACCGTTGAAGTTCATTCCCAAAAAGACCGGATGCGGGCCCGCTCCCTTACGTGGAAGATAGAGCAGCAGCCGTAATCGCGGTCCTCCACTCCGCCCCATTAATTGAACTGTCATCTCCTGGCGCGTCGCCAGGCCGTTAAGTGCTGGGGTGGCGCGCGATCTGTCTGCGATACTAAACGCTGCCCCGCGAGGGGCCATCGTTCGACCGTAGACCTGGCTCGCAAATAGTTCCAGCAACTCTTCCCGCCGACTCTTCCATTCAGCGGGGGTTCTGACCGTGACACCCTTTGTCGTGATCAGCGGGTCGGGCAGAGTGTAGGAGCCAACCTTCGACTCCTCGTAATTGGCGTTGTTCGGGGTCTGTGCACGCAGTCCTGATACTGCTGCCATTATCATTGGCAGCAACATCAGCACCGGGAGCAGGAAAATATTGGCACGAAACCTTTTTATCATTCAATCTCCATTGGCTATCGGATTAGTACCGTCCGGCTATCAGCGTGATGATAGCTGTGTCCGTACTAATTGAGAAGTTTGAACCAGAAAATTGGAAGGAATCCAGTGGCGGAAAGGCGGCGAGGGGCGATCACGCGCCGAAAATAGCTATTGCTGTGGTTCGAAAAAGAGCCAGCCCGTGTTTCCTCCATATCCTGTCAACTGGCTCTGGCCAACTGGCTCAGGGCTAACGCACTATAAAACGCAGTAAATCAGATATTTACACCCACAGTTAGAATCGCTGAAGTAGGGGCGGTTCGCGAACCGCCCCTGCCTTAACGCCCAGTGCTACTTGAAATTATAGTGCGTTAGCCCTGCCAACTGGCTCTGAACCCAGGCTGGATGACTGGGTCGCCTGCTTACAGTACGGCTAACTTTGATAAGATTTTGTAACGATTAAAAAAATAATTTGTTATAAATCAACGATGCAAGATTTGACTGTCAGGGCTATCTTTTACCCTCGTGACCGGGGAGAGACTGGCAAGACTGAGGCGTTAAAAAGAGATCGGGAAATACGATGAAAATCTCCATCATTGTCGCAATGGATCTGCAGGGCGGAATTGGAATCGATAACCGGCTGCCCTGGCGGCTCTCGACAGATCTGAAGCGATTCCGGGAGCTGACCATGGGGCACCACCTTCTTATCGGGCGCCGAACCTATGATTCGATTGGTCGTCCTCTCCCTGGACGGAAGATGGTGGTTCTGACTCGCACCGCAGACTATGCGCCGCCAGGCATTGAGGTCGCGCACTCCCTCTTCGACGCAATCGACCTCGCCCAAAATAGTGGTGAATCAGAACTCTTCATCGGCGGTGGAGCCGAGATCTACGCGCTAACCCTCCCCCTCGCCCACCGAATCTATCTGACACGGGTTGAGACGTCACTTCCAGCCGACACCTTCTTTCCGGAATGGGATCGTGCTTCATGGAGCGAGACGCTCGTCTCCTCCCATCTTGCCGATGAGAAGAATGAGTATGGATACTCCTTCCTGGTCTATGATCGGAGATGACCGGCTGGGTGGACTCGATGCGAAAGCAGAATAAAGAAGAGGACAGAAGAAGATAAAAAAGGGGACCTTGCGGCCCCCTTTTTTTATCCTCTTGTTCAAGCCCCGATTAGAAGCTGTAACGGAGGAAGATCTGCATGAATCGCGGCGATCCCTGGATGGCCGTGTAACGGCTCCAGTTGACCGGCGGAGTCTTGGTCTGCGGATCGAGCGGGATTCCGAATCCGCTTCGGCCCGTGTCGAAAGCACCCATTGCCTGGTAGTTGAAGAGGTTGAAGACCTCCCACCGAAGCTGCAGGCTATGCTTTTCGCTGTAGGGCATCTTGAACGTCTTGCCAAGTCCGAGGTCGGTGCTGACCGTACCAACATTCCGGAAGACGTTGCGGTCGCCCGTTTCACCCGGCAGCGGGTTGCGGAGGCTCTGGAAAGCCTGCGTCGTGTTGCAGCCAAAGAGCGCTCCACCACGTGTCGGGCAGGTGGTGACCGGACGAATCCGGACCGAGCTCGACTGAACGTTCCAGTTGGTCGCCCAACGCGCATCGTCATACGGCGAGAAGGTCGGAAGACCCGAGTTCGCACGAACGATCGTGCTCAACTGCCAGCCACCGATGACCGCGTCGAGCGCTCCACCGGCTTTACCAGCCAGCCAGCGCCCCTTGCCGAAGGGAAGCTGCCAGACAGCGTTCGCGTTGATGACGTGTGTGACGTCAAAATCGGAGAGCGCATAGTTGTCACGCTGCCGGAACGGATTCAGGATGAAGGCCGAACCGGATGAGGCGCCAGCGGTCATCAGACCCGAGGCGTCGTCGAAAGACTTCGACAGCGTGTAGTTGAAGTCGAGCGTCAGATCGCTCTTGAATCGCTGACGCGCCGTGAACGTGAAGGCGTTGTAGTCCGAGTTTCCGATCGAGCTCCACGCACCCAGTGTTCCATACTGCGGCTGGGTGAACATGTGGCAGGCTCTGCTGAAGCTCTGGACCGGGTTGCAGGCCGCATTGCCGAGCGTCGAGATCTCCCACATCACGCTCGTCCAGTCATTACCGTAATTGTAGGAGCTTGATCCGCCAAGTCCCGACGGAACCGTCAGTGCATAGATTGCCTGGGTCTGGTTGTAGGATGCGTTGAGACCCAGCGAGTCGGCCAGATTGGTTGGGAAGAGATTGGCAAAGTAGGGAATCTGAGCGATGCTCGAGACCGATTTGCCCTGTGACCGGAGAACTTCAAGCTGACCCGCCGCCGTGTACCAGTCGGTGTTCGACTTCGGATCGGTGAGGTTGTTCCAGCTCATGACGTCGCGCGACGCCAGCAGCTTTCGCGCCTTTCGTCCAATGTAGGACATCTGGACGATCATTCCAAAGGGAAGCTCACGCTCGAACGTCAGGTTCCAGTTGTAATGGGTCGGCGCAACGATCGAGTCGTCGAGACTGCCCTCGATGTTACCCGGATAGAGTCGGGTGATCGGCGTCCGCGGGAACGAGATATTGCCCGGAACGATAATTCCCGGAAGACCTCGCACCGCCTGGCCATAGCCAGTGAAGAGCGGACCGGGGTTGGTCGTCAGGTTGAACGTGTTGGCCGATGTCACGGCGCTCGACGAGAAGCCGAGAGTGTTGTTCAGGTCGAACGTCACTGCCAGCTGGTTCCCGTAGTAGTCGTTGAACATCGAGAAGCCACCGCGCCAGACCGATTTGCCGGTGTCGCCGAAGATCTTGTGCAGGAAGCCACTCTTGAAGTCCGGTGACCAGCTCACCGCCGCGCGCGGCTGGAAATTGTTCTTGTCGAATCGGTACATGCCAGACTTGCCATTCGCCTTGCCAGAGAGGTCGAGCGAGATCAGGTCGTTGTAGGGCTTGCCGATCTTCATCCCGTCGATGCGCCGCTGGAAGTAGTTGCCAAGGCTGATGTTCGGCTTCACTTCATAGCCAAACTTCTCGTAAACCGGTGTGCTGATGCCGTAGCGCAGACCGTAGGTCACGGTCAGATTCGGCTTGATCTTCCACGAATCCTGCATGTAGGTATCGTACTCCTCGGTTGCGAAGGTACGCTTGGCCGGTGAACCCGACGTCAGCAGCGTCCCATCTTTGCCGAAGATGAAGTTGGCAGAGAACTGGCTGAAACGACCAATCAGCGCCGTCACCGCGTTCTGAACGTTCGAAATATCCGAGCCTGAGATATTGTATCCGGCGGCCAGGATCGGCGAGCTGATCGAGGTTCCACCACCAGGATAGAAGGATGGATTGGTGATCGCGCTGTCGAACGAGTTGGCGAATGAATCGCGCTTGTTGCGAATGATTCGGATGTTGGTTCCGAACTGGAAGGTATGCGAACCCTTGATCCAGCTTGTGTCATTCGTGATGTTCTGGACTGGCGTCGTCCGGCTCAGTGTTCGTGAGAACCCGACCGGCTGGTAGATGAAGCGGAACGAGACTGAGTTCGCACTCGAATCACCCTGCGAGCTGAACGAATCGCGCGTCAGTCCGTAACGGAAGTTGTTGACGATATTGTTTGAGACCGTCCAGGTGTGACCGACTGTCATTCCACTCGGATGGCTCCAGGTCGAGGGCTGCGGCGTATCCGGGAAGTACTGGCTCTGGCCAAGGTTGTCCTGGATGTAGTTGGCACGCCCGAAGATCTGGTGATTGGTCGACAGATTGTAGTCGAGACGGACGACGTGCGAGTTTCGATCCTCGGTCGTCGGCGCGTTGAAGCGGTAACCGGCCGTGTTGAGCAGCCTTCCCGGGGCGCTGTCACCAGCGTTGAAGTCGTTCGCCGGATACTTGCTCGCCGCAGCGGCCAGCGCCGCGATCGCCGCCGGATTGGTTCCCGCCGCCGGGAAGACCGCCGCGATGTTGGCTGCCGTCAACTGCTCGATTGCACCAGTCGTCGCATTGCGATACCGGACAATCCCCTGACCAAGAGACGTAAGCGGAACAGTTCGTGTAACCGGAACCCCACGCTTCTCCTGCAACCCGTCGTACCTATAGAAGAAGAAGAACTGATCCTGGACGAGCCGACCGCCGATCGCCCCGCCGTAAAAATGGCGCCGGCGTGCCGGACGTGCCACTCCACTGCGGTTGTTGAAGAAGTCGTTCGCATCGAAGTAGTCGTTGCGGCCACCGTAGAAGAGTGCACCGCGGAATTCGTTCGTTCCACCCTTGGTGACCAGCGAGACCTGCGCACCGGATGAGCGACCCTGGCTCGCGTTCTCGTTGGCCGTCGTTACCCGGAACTCCTGAATCGCCTCGGCGTTCAGTCGCAGAACCGGAGAAGAGAGCGAGTTGGTCTGCGCCTCGTTGATGTCGACACCATCGAGGGTGATGTTCGACTGGTCGCTTCGCGCTCCCGCGACGTAACCCTCTTTCGTCACGCCCGCCTGAAGCGTCAGCAGCGCCGCCGGGTTGCGATCCGGCAGTGGCAACTGGATGATCTGGCTGTTGCCGATCGCCGTGCCGAGCGTCGCATCCTGGGTATTGACCGTGATCTCCGTGCTTGAAGAGACCGTGACTACCTCGGTCAACGATCCAACCTCAAGCGCCAGATCGATCGTCGAGGACGTATCGACCAGCGTCTTCACTCCGGTCGTGATCGATTTCTTGAAGCCTTTCGCTTCGACTTCGATCACATAGTCACCCGGCGTCAGAGCCGCGATGTTGTAGGAGCCGCTGGCGTCAGTTGTCGCGGTGCGCGAAACATTGCGCGCACCACTCTTGACGGTGACGGTCGCCCCGGCTATCACCTGGCCCTGCGCATCGGTCACTGAACCGCGGATGCTCGAAGCTCCAATCTGCGCAGAGGTGTTAACGGCAACCATCATGGCAATGATCGTCACGAAGATCATTGAAGAGATTGCTGATTTGAATATTTTTCTCATGCAGTCCTCGCAAGAACGATTTTGGTTGAAAAGGCGGTCGAACTCCCGGCCTGTGCCGGATCGACTCCAGAAAATTACCGACTGTAAAAAGAATCAAACCCCGGATTGTCTCTAATCCCGGAGTGATGGTGGTCTTCTTTCAGAAAATATGACTGCCGGTGCTTAATTGCTGAATGTGGCCTCGGTCTGGCATCTCCAGACCGGCACTTCGTACCCGCTCTTGATAAAATGTTTTGTCAGGTACTCTACCAAATGTCTTAGCTAACGTTTATCACCTTTTATGTCAAGCAAATATTATGCCGATTGACGGCCAGTCTGCTGTCGGGTTTGTTTTTCATCACGTGGCCCTGATAAAAGTATTATTATGATAAGTTTACTGAGTGACTGCTGATCGGCGTGGCGGGAAGCAGGGAAGGGCTGAGGGCTGTTCAGCGTGCGGTTCTTGCCAAATTTATGGATATTGTCCAGATTTTTGCATGTCGATACTCTTTCCATCTTTCGCCGACACCGGTTTAGATAAGGTGTTGTCGATCGTCTGACGATGCAAAAAGTGAAAGACGCCGCGTGACAGACGCTGAAAGAGCGGTTCCTTCAGCCCCCTTTGAGTCTGTCACGCGACGTTGCCGTGGCCGGTGAATATTTTGCTCACCACCGGCGCGGATATCGATAACGCTCGTTGCCACGCTCGTTGTGTCGCCCGCGGTGATTATCCGACGACTGCCGATACCCGTTCCGGTATCCATCGAGGTATCCGTTACGGAAGGCGTCACGCAATTCGTCGCGCGAACTATTGCCGTAGCGGGAGTCGCTTTGATAATCCCAGGTACCGGGTCTGCCATCTCTGCCGCCTCTGCTATCTCTGCCGTCTCTAATAGCCCGCCCAGGTTCCGGATTGTACCTCTCCCCATTCTGCCCATCGCGCCGCCCGTCCCTGATACCGTATTCGTAACCGTTTCGTTCGGCCTGCCTGATCTCCCGATCGGAGTAGTTGGCCCGATCGGAGTAATTGGCCTGTTCCGGATATCGATCGCGATTCCGTGGCTGAGCCAATATCGACCCACCGGTCGTGATCAATAATGTGGCAACGGCCAGAATCATCCAGGCTGATTTCAAATTTTTTACGGTCATTCTTGTTGTGGTCATTTCAGGTTCCTCCCTCGTTCCTCGACTGCGTTCAAATGTCACCTGACACTACACATTACAATCGACGTGCCAGAGAATATGGAAAGTGTTAAAGAGAAGTAATTAAAATGCTTATCGGTTTAAGGCTGGCTTGCTGATGAAATTCCCGGCCTGGTCTTTATCCCAATCGGTCGGGTCAGGTCAACGATTTGGTATGCCGGCGGCCGGGTGCCACCTCGCGCCGATACCAGCAATCGGCAGGTAATCGTGACGGTGAGCGGGAGTCGGAGATTTTGGATAGTCTAATTTTTATCTTGCCAAAATGGATGGGCTCTGATATTAGATTAGAGGCTTCCTGGTTGAAGCGAATGTTGTTTTGAACGTTAGCCTGAGTTTTGCCCTGATAGGTCAGTTCGCCCCGGTCGCCAGATCAGAGTTGACTCAATCAGAGCAGGTCAGCTTAAATCATATGGCACCTGTACCAGCACTCCCCCGTGCCGACCTGGGCTTGCATGATTAGCCAGACAGGCCTAGCCAGACAGGCTTAGCCAGACAGGCTTAGCCAGACAGGCTTAGCCAGACAGGCTTAGCCAGACAGAATTGCCCCCCACTATTGCGATTGACCTCACGGTTGACCCTGATCAGACCCCGTTCAGTGTTGCCTGGGACAGCCCGAAATCGAACGAAATCGAACGAAATCGAATTTGATATATCCCCCGACTGACACACACAGGAATCTATCGATATCCCCCTGACCACGATGACCGATTTGGAATCCGCTTGAGATTCAGCCGTTGACAACTTGCCGCGGTTACCACTTTGACGGTGGGGCTGAGGCAACTGCCCGTTATTTCGCCCATTTTTTTGATTGATCCGATAATGTTGGATTATTTACCACTCGTGGATCTTATACACGGGTGTGGAGTCTGGTTATGTCATCTTCATCTTCATCTTCAAATGGCTCAAACGGTTCATCAGCAGGGGCATCAGTCGTGGTGGTTGCCGTGATTCAGGCGGCGCCGGTATATCTGAACCTCGAGCAGAGTCTGGCGCGGGCGCTCGATCTGATCGGTGAGGCGGCGCGACGGCGCGCCCAGCTCGTAGTCTTTCCGGAGCTCTGGTTGCCGGGCTATCCGGCCTGGCTCGATGTCTGCCGCGATGTCTCGGTTGCCGGACATCCGCCAATGAAGCGCCTCTACGCGAGGCTTCAGGAGAACAGTGTTCTGGTTCCCGGGCGAATTACGGAGGTTCTTGGCGAGGCGGCACGCCGGCATCAGTTGACGCTGGTCATGGGGGTTCAGGAGCGTGTTGGTGGCGGGGCCGGGCGTGGCACTCTCTACAATTCAGTCCTCACCTTCGGACCGGACGGAGCGTTGATCAATCATCATCGTCAGCTCTCACCGACCTTCAATGAGAAGCTGATCTGGTCAGCGGGTGATGGGACGGGATTGCGCCTGGTCGATACCCCGGTTGGGCGGATCGGAAGTTCGATCTGTTCCGAGCACTGGATGCCGCTGGTAAGGCAGACGCTCCACCTTGGCGGGGAGGAGATTCACGTTGCGCTCTGGCCCTCAGTCAGAGAGATGAATCAGATAGCCTGTCGTCATTACGCGATGGAGGGGCGTTGTTTCGTGATCGCTGCCGGAGGAATAATGCGGATGACGGATCTTCCGAGTGAACTCGAGCTCGCCTCCGGGCAGGAGGGTCAGGAGTACCTGCTTGACGGTGGGAGTGGAGTGATCGGCCCCGATGGGCAGTATGTCGCCGGACCGACCTTCGGATCCGAAGTCATCCTGCTGGCGCGGATCAACCTTGAGCGGATTCGTGAAGAGAGCCTTGCCCTTGGCGATCCGGGCCAGTTGGCTCGTCCGGACCTTTTCCATTTTCAGGTCAGGCAGGAGGGGATCTCCTCGTCCCACGAGGTCGTCGCCAGCAAGGCCATTGAGCATAGGCCAGTTGAACAGGAGGCGGCCGTGCACGAGGTGGCTGAGAAACGGCCCGAAAATTTTCAGACCCCACGCTACGTGCTTGAAGTGGGTGGAACTGATCGTGAGGAGCGAGCGATGCTTCTTCCGTCAGGTACCGATGGCACAGCGCTGCGAGTCATCTCTCCGTCTCGTCCATCGTCACTTCCAGCATCCCGATCACCGAGGATGATCCAGTTCGAGACGATCGAGCCGTAGCTGATTCCGACATTCAGGATGGATTTAAAACCTTGGGCGTCGCGGGATT
>JBEIMN010000072.1:0-9787 GCA_040378705.1 Acidobacteriota bacterium | reverse complement strand
TCATCGAGCAGTCCGCGCTGCTTGAGATCCTGAATGAGGGCCGCGGTCGGCTGATCCGTTCCCCGGCACTGCAGGGCGAGATCACGCGGAAGGTCGTTGTGCTGATCCCATCCACGATGATAGAGCTGAATGAAGCGGACGCCACGCTCCGCCAGCCGGCGTGCGAGCAGGCAGTTGGCCGCATAGGTGCCCGGCTTGCGCGCTTCCGGTCCGTAGCTGTCGATGATGTGGGCTGGCTCCTTCGAGAGATCGGTCAGCTCCGGAACGGATGTCTGCATGCGGTAAGCCATCTCATACTGCGTGATGCGGGTCTCGATCTCCGGATCACCAAAAGCGTCGTGCTTCAACCGATTGAGACGGCCAAGCGCGTCGAGCATCTGCCGGCGCGAAGACTTGTCGACGCCCGGAGGGTCTTCGAGATAGAGAACCGGCGCCGCGCCGCCACGCAGCCGCACTCCCTGGTAATTCGAGGGAAGGAAGCCGCTCGACCAGAGTCGCGAAAATAGTGGCTGGTCGGTATTGAGCGCGTGCGCGGTCGAGAGCAGGACAATGTATGACGGCAGGTTCTGGTTGTCACTGCCTAGGCCGTAGCTGGCCCACGCGCCAAAGCTTGGTCGCCCCGGCTGCTGGAAGCCGGTCTGGATCATCGTGATCGCCGGATCGTGGTTGATCGCGTCGGTATTGACCGTCCTGATCACCGTCAGGTCATCGACGACCTTAGCGGTATGCGGCAGCAGTTCGCTGACCCACGTCCCGGACTGGCCGTGTTGCCCAAACTTGAAGATCGATCTCGCACACGGAAATGTGGATTGGCCCGAGGTCATCCCGGTAATCCGCTGCCCGTTTCTGACCGACTCCGGCAACTCAATTCCGTGCAGTTTCTCGAGCGCGGGCTTGTAATCCCAGGTTTCGAACTGCGAGGGTCCGCCCGACTGATGAAGATAGATGACACGCTTCACCTTTGGTGGAAAATGGGGCAGTCCAGGCAAACCTGGAAGTCCCCCGGGCTTATCCGTCGCGGCCATTCCATCCCCGGCAAGCAACGAGGCCAGCGCCCCGATGCCAATGCCTTTGGCCGTCAATCCGAAGAGCTGCCGCCGCGTCATGAACTGATTGAGTTCGTTGATCATGATCTCTTTTACCTCCACTACTCTTTAGTGATCGTCTCGTCCAGATTGAGAACCGTGCTGGCGACCATCGTCCAGGCGGCCAGTTCCGCCGAATCGAGCGCCGGGTCGGACCGTGTCTCGCCAACCGCCAGCAGGGCACTGGCGGCAGCGCGATCACGCCGATACCTCTCGCGCTGACTGGTCAGCAGTTCGCGCAGCACACGAATCTCCCCGGGTGCGGCACGCCGGCCGGTCGAGACCTGAAACATCCAGGAAATCCGGCTCGCCGGCTCCTTCCCGCCCTCGCGGAAGGCACGCTGGGCGAGCATGCGCGCCGCCTCGACATAGGTTGGGTCATTCAGCAAAATCAATGCCTGAAGCGGCGTATTGGTCACCGCGCGCCGCGCGACGCACTTTTCACGGTCCGGCGCGTCAAAGGCTGAGAGGGTTGCCGGCGGGACTGTCCGCTTCCAGAAGGTATACATCGTCCGACGGTAGAGGTCGGCGCCCTTGCTCTGGACGTATGCCTGCTCCGAGAACCCATCACCAAAGGCCATCTCCTCCCAGAGACCACCCGGCTGGTATGGCTTGACGCTCGGTCCACCGATCCGCTGATCGAGCAGCCCGCTGATGGCGAGCGCGTTGTCGCGAATCAGCTCTGCCTGGAGCCGGTGGCGCGGTCCACGGGCGAGCAGGCGATTCTCCGGATCCTTCTCGATCAGCGCCGGCGTCGTCTTCGACGACTGGCGATAGGTGGCGGAGGTGACAATCAGCCGCTGCACCGCCTTGACATCCCAGCCCGTCCGGACAAACTCCGTCGCCAGCCAGTCGAGGAGCTCCGGATGAACCGGCTGATCCCCCTGCGAGCCGAAGTCCTCCAGCGTCTTGACGATCCCCTGCCCGAAGAAGACCTGCCAGTAGCGGTTGACGGCGACACGCGCGGTCAACGGATGCTGCGGATCGACCAGCCAGCGCGCGAGGGCAAGCCGGTTCGCCATCTTCCCCTCTACTTCGCGCGGCAACGGCGGAAGTATCGCCGGCACATTGGCGACGACCTTCTCTGTCTTGTTGCGGTAGTCGCCGCGAGCAAGCACGAAGGTCTCTTTCGGCGTCTTCACCTCACCCATGACCATGACATTGAGAATCTGGTCGTCGAGCGTCTTCTTCTGCTTGCGCAACTGTTTCAACTCTTCATTCTGCTGCTGAAGAGCCGCCGGAGCGATGCGTGTCAGATAGTGCTCACGCAGCCGCTCGATCTCCTCCTTCGAACGCTTGCCGGTGATCCCGGAGAGGATGGTCTGAATCGGATAGTCGATCGCCATCGCGCGAATCTCGGCCGGTGTCAGAATCTTGTCGTAGTATCGCAGATCGTCGATTCCACCGGAGTAGGCACGTCCGGTCTCCTTGCTGCCAACCTTCAGTTCCGCACCATTGGCCGAAGAGCCGGCCAGCGTATCGCGCTCAACCAGGGCCTCGGACGGCGCACCGTTGATGTAGATTCTGATTCCCGCCGCCCGGCCAGATCCATCACCAGTGATGGTCAGGTGTTTCCATTCACTGGTATTGAAGACATCACGGGTGCGCAACTCGATCCCCTGATTCCGCCCGGAATTGAAACGAAGCACCAGCGGAGCGCCCCAGCGCTGGATGTCGATCAGGTGTGTATCGAGAAAGATCGCCTCAAAGCCGTTCGGCAGCTTGCCGCCATCATTCTTCTCGAAGACGACGTTGCCAACTTTGCCGAGGCCTGGACGCATCCAGAGGCTGAAGGTGAAGGGCTGGCGGGCATCGAGCGGCATCTCACAGCCAAAACTGAGCTCGGTCTGCCCGTCGAGGAAGACGGCGCGACTAACGATCCCGCCGCTGAATGTCGGATCTCCGCTGATCGTCCGGCCTGACCGGTAGTTGCCAGAGGCATCGGCGAGGCTCCCATCGAGCGGGAACCAGGTCGAGAGACCACCAACGGCGACCGTCGCCGGCCTCCCAAGCAGTGGCCCTTCCCAGGCCTGCTGGAGCGGAGCGATCGACTTCTCCGACAACTCATCCTCATGGGCCTTGATCGACTGCGCCAGACTCTTCTGCCGTGCCTCCTGATCGCCCTGCGGCAGCGCGAGGAAGGGCATTGCATTTCCCCTGTTTCCGTCGAGCCCCTTCTCCGGAACCTGGTTGAAGAAGGCGTAGAACTGATAGAACTCCTTCTGCGAAACCGGGTCATATTTATGGTTGTGGCAGCGCGCACAACCCATCGTCATCCCGAGCCAGGTCGTGGTAGTCGCCTCGACACGGTCGACGATATATTCGTTGAGGTACTCGTCGGGAATCGCCCCACCCTCGAAGTTGATCATATGGTTGCGATTGAAGCCCGAGGCGAGCTGCTGCTCGCTTGTCGCATTGGGCAGCAGGTCGCCGGCAAGCTGTTCAACCGTGAACTGGTCGTAGGGTTTGTTGCTGTTGAAGGCTTTGATCAGCCAGTCGCGCCACGGCCACATGACCCGATGACTGTCGATGTGAAAGCCGTGAGTATCAGCATAGCGTGCGAGATCGAGCCAGTTGAGCGCCATCTTTTCGCCGTAGCGCGGCGAAGCGAGCAGCCGGTCGACCACTTTCTCCCAGGCATCAGGGGACTTGTCGGCAAGGAATGCCGCCATCTCCTCCGGCGTCGGTGGCAGCCCGGTCAGATCGAGCGACGCCCGCCGAAGCAGCGTCTCACGTGACGCTTCCGGCGCCGGCGTCAGCCCCTCTTTCTCGAGCCGTTGCCAGATGAAGGCGTCGATCTGGTTGCGAACCCAGCGGCTCCCCGCCGGATTGGCGCTGGCAGGTGGCTCAACCCGCCGCGGTGCGACGTAGGCCCAGTGCTCATTCCACTTCGCCCCCTCTGCAATCCAGCGCGTCAGGACGGCAATCTCTTTTTCGTTTACCTGGTGCCCGGAGTCAGGGGGAGGCATGACCTTCTGCGGATCCTTCGAGGTAATCCGCTGGATCAGGCGCGAGGCGGCAACATCACCCGGGACGATCACCCCGGCCTTGCCCATCGCGCCCTCACGGGTGTCGAATCGCAGGCGTGCCCGCCGCGTCTTTTCGTCCGGACCGTGGCAAGTGAAACATTTGTCGGAGAGGATCGGCCGCACCTCACGGTTGAAATCGATCCCGACCGGCGCCGGATTGGCCCCGACTCTGCTGCCTGGCCAGATCACAACAACCGCCGCGATCATGCCGACAATCGTCAGAACTATCAGTCCCTGTAACTGTATCTTGCGTAACTCTCGTCTCACTTTTACCTCCGTTAGGGCATCAGGACATCATGGTCCTTCAGGCTCTTTTGGGCTCTTTCAGGCTCCACTGGGCGACATTTGGAATTTGACAGAATGATACGCCGAGCCCCCCCACTCTGACCAGTCCGGGCAGGCA
This sequence comes from Acidobacteriota bacterium, assembly GCA_040378705.1. Classification (GTDB taxonomy): domain Bacteria; phylum Acidobacteriota; class Blastocatellia; order RBC074; family RBC074; genus CAIOZW01. Next base: position 5,270 of record JBEIMN010000072.1, on the reverse strand, counting down.
GGTTTCAATAATTGTTGAAGATGAGTCTCAGGAGATCTTCAGCGCGCGCCCTGCCGCTTCGGAAGCGTGTATCGCCCGGGCAATGGGGTGACAGTCGCCTTCTCCCATCGGGAATCGACCGGTTCAGCCCGCACCGTCACCAGCTCACGCCGGACCGGGTGATCGGCGAAGCTGACCGCCGGGGCCACTCGCGGCTTCCCCTTCCGATTGAGGATCAGCGTCAGCAGTCTGTGCCGTCCGGGGGAAAGCTCACGGCCGATCGCGTGGACCATCGCGATCCCGATGCGCCCCTCCCCAAGCTGCGTGGTGTTGAGCTGGATCGCGCCATCGTCCCGCCTATCATTCGCCTTCACCCCGCCGAATGTCGCCAGCGCGGGATCGAACTGGAGGCTGAAGCCGAAACCATTCTCGCCGCCTGTCGCCCGGTATTCGACACTGACCTCGACTGCCGGCTGCCCGTTGGGCGCGCGCAGCCGGAGCTCCATCGCCCCCGAAGAGCGCGCCACCCGGGCCATACCCGCCATACCCGCCAGAGTCTGGTATCTCTCCACCGCGGTTGAAGCCAGTCCCGCAATCGCCGGCGCAACCGGCCCACCCGCCGGCAGTACTGGATCGAGCGCCGCGGCATACCTTCCCGTCTGCACCCAGTCGGAAACGGTGATCACACCGTTCCCAAGCGTCGATCGCGGCGCCGTATCCGCACGCTGAAACTCGCTGCCTGCCGCCGGCGTGTCGAGCGACGCGGCAAACCTCCCCGTCTGCACCCAATCGGAAATAGTCACCGTCCCATTGCTGCCATTCGGTCGTGGCGCGACATCTCCCTCATACCCCTGCGAGATGGTCACGATCCCGTGAAGATAGGCGCTTCCAACCGAAAACCCGCTCGGATCGTCGATCCGCCTTATCGTTGGCTGATCGATGAAACTGACCGTGGCGGTCGTTCCTCCCGTCCCGGCGGCAACTACCGCCTGAACAAGCAGAACCTCGCGCAGTCCCGCCTCGAACGTCTCTCCAGGGGGCAGAATGATCGTGATTCCATAACGCCCCCGCGTCTCCTCAAGGTAGATCGTGTTGAGTGTCCCGTTGCCGGCGTCACTTCCCAGCACAAACTGCGGCGTAACGAAGAGCACCGGGTCGAGCGAGAGGCTGAACGAGACACAATTCTCGTTCCCCTGCGCCTGAAGCTCGATCGGAATCGTCAGAAAACCTCCCGCCGCAACATTGGTCGGCAGAGCCTGGACAAATCGCGTCGAACTGACCACGGTAACGCTCGCCGTCGCACTCACCGTTCCTGTATCCGTCGGCAGCGAGAGGGTGATCGTCACCGGCCCTCCGGCAGCCACCGCCGTCACCGCCACCATTCCGGTCACCTCACCCACCGGAATCGTCACCGTCGCCGGAACCCTCGCCACTGCCGGATTGCTCGAACTCAACGCAATTATCGTCGGAGTCGCCGCCGGAGTATTCAAGGTCAGGGCCAGCGTTGCAACCTTCCCAATTTGTACCTCGAGCGCCGCCGGCGCAACCGAGATCGCCGCGTTCGAAATCAGTTTCGCAACGAAGGTGTCCGTCCCGCCTCCGTAACTGGCCAGTGGAAACTGGACATTGAAATCCGACGAACTGGTCGCCCCGACCAGATAGGCCACGCCCTGCGGATCTGTCGCCACTCCATACCCACGATCATCACCCGAACCACCAAGGTAGCTCGAGAATATCAACCGCGCACCATCCGCGCTCATCCTTGAAACAAAGGCGTCATTCCCACCGCGATTCTCGGCCTGAAGCGGATTGGCGACCGGAAAGTTGGTCGAACTCGTGATCCCTGCAACATAGATCGTGCCGCCCGGCTCGATGCTGACTGAGTTTCCAATGTCGGTCTGCCTCCCGCCCAGATAGGTCGAATAGATCAGTCCACTGCCGCTGCCATTGATCTTCACCAGAAAAGCGTCGAAATCTCCGCCCCCATACGCCGACTGAAACGGCTGCTGTCGCGGGAAATCGTTCGAGGCTGTCGCCCCTGTCACCAGCGCATTCCCGTCACCATCGACCGTGATTCCGTTTCCAACATCGTTCAGACTCCCGCCCAGATAGGTCGCATAGATCAGCCCTCCGCCACTCGCCGCCACTTTCACGACAAAGGCGTCCTGCTGCCCCTGATTTACAGCCTGCAGCGGTGTCCGCAGATTGAAATCGGTCGAGCCGGTCGTGCCAACGACATAGCCGTTACCCAGCCGATCGACCGCTACCCCGCTCGCCTCGTCAACACCGCTTCCGCCAAGATAGCTCGACTGCAGAATCGAGGTTCCACTCGAATTGAGCCGCACAACAACCGCGTCACCACTGCCCCGAGTCGTCGCCTGAAATGCCCCCTGAACCGGAAAGTTGGTCGAGAAGCTGCTGCCCGCGACAAAGACATTTCCCGAGCCATCGACCGCGATTCCACGCCCGAGATCGCCGGAACTCCCCCCAAGATACGTCGCATAGACCAGGTTCGATCCGGTCGCGTTGATCTTCGCCACAAACAGATCGAGCCCGCCCTGGTTGGTCGGCTGAATCGGATTGCGTGTCGGAAAGTTGGTCGAGGCTGTCGTCCCCGCCAGAAAGATGTTCCCACCCTGATCGACCGCGATCCCGTTCCCTGTATCCGAACCATTGCCGCCCAGATAGGTGTTGAAGGCTATCTCCGAGGCATCGGCAAAAACCTTGGTCACGAAGACTTCCAATCCGCCGCGGCTGTTCGGCTGCAGTGGATTGCGCGTCGGAAAGTCGTTTGAACTCGTATAGCCTGTAATGTAGGCACTGCCCGCCGTATCGACCGCGATGCTCACCCCAAGATCCTCGCCACTCCCGCCGAGATAGGTCGAATATTCGAGCGTCGTCCCACTGCTCGCAATCCTCGCGACGAACGCGTCGAAACCACCCCGGTTCGATTGCTGCAACGGACTCCTCGTCGGAAAGTTGGTCGAATAGGTGTCGCCTGTCACATAGGCATTACCCGCACTGTCGACCGCCACCCCATACCCAAGATCCTCTGCCGTACCTCCAAGATAGGTCGAGTAGACGAACTGATTCCCCGCCGGTGTGACCCGCGCAACAAAGGCGTCGAACTCCCCACGGCTGGTCGCCTGAAGCGGATTGAAGGTGTTGAAGTCGGTCGAGATCGTCCTTCCCGTGACAACCGCATATCCAGCCGTGTCGACCGCCACCCCACGTCCGAAATCTCCGCCACTCCCGCCCAGATAGGTCGAATAGATCACCGCCGAACCACTCGCCCCCACCTTCGTCAAAAAGGCCTCCGCTCCACCACGCGCCACACCCTGCAACGCCCCAACCGTCGGATAGTCGCTCGAAAAGGTGTGTCCTGTCAGGTAGACATTGGCCGCAGTATCGAGCGCGATCCCATACGCGATGTCGACCCCCGTCCCGCCAAGGTAGGTCGACCAGGAGATGGCGTTTCCCGTCGCGCTCACCTTCGTTACGAAGAGATCCCCTCCTCCACCACGATTCTGTGCCTGAAGCGCTCCGACGACCGGAAAATCGGTCGAAGTCGCGACGCCTGTCACATAGGCATTGCCGGCCAGATCGACCGCCACTCCGTACGCCTCGTCAAATCCTCCGCCACCAAGGTAGGTCGAGTAGATGACGTCCGTCCCGTCGGCACGGATCTTCGCCAGAAATGCGTCGTAGTTCCCACGAAACTGCGACTGGATGCTGTTCTTCAACCGAAAATCGGCCGAATTGGTCGAACCCGTGACATAAGCGTTACCCAAGCTGTCGAGCGCGATCGCGAACGCCTGATCGATGTCACTCCCACCAAGATAGGTCGAAAAGATCAGGCTGCTCCCCGTCGCATCGATCTTCGCGATGAAGGCGTCCTCGGCCAGGCCAACCAGCGCCGGCTGCCACGGATTGCGCGTGTTGAAGTCCGGCGAATTGGTGATGCCCGCCACATAGACCTGCCCCGCCGCGTTGACCGCAATCCCGCGCCCCTCATCCTCACTGCTGCCGCCAAGGTAGGTCGACCAGACAATCCCCGCCCCCGTCGGGTCGATCTTGGCCACGAAGGCATCGTACTTGCCCCCACGATTGCTGGTCTGCAGCGGCGTCAGAACATTGAAATTGTTCGAATAGGTCGTGCCTGTCACATAGGTGTTTCGCTGCGAATCGACCGCAATCGCCAGCCCTTCGTCAGACCCCACCCCGCCAATGAAGGTCGAATAGTCGATCACCGGATCGATGATCAGCGGCCGGCTTCGATCATAGGACTCGACGTCAAACCCGATTCGCCCGCCCGACTGCAGCACGTAACGACCCGCAACCGGACGCCGCTCCCGTCCATACTGCTGGTAAATTTTCGGACTCCGATGGTAGACGCGACCACCGGCCACCGTCAGCACCAGGTCACCCTGCGGGTCGAGATCAATCCGCTCCGCCCCCTCGATCGCAAGGCTGATTCGTGACGGGTCGGCACCCTGCCCAACGATCCAGTCATATTCGAGCGACTGCTGCCGTCCATAAAGGGCCATCGATACCCCCGGATAGACCTCGCGATACTCGACCCGCCCGAAATGCGGAATGTCACGCTGCCAGCCATTCGGATCGTTGCCGATGAGATAATTGCTGCGCCCCGCCAGCGGCTCAACTCCCAGCAGCTCGCGCCGCCCCGCACCTCCAGCCTCTCCGCGACTCCCAACCTCCGTCTCGAGCCTGAACCGCAGAACCCCCTCCTCCGGCGCTCCCTTCAACTCAACCTCGCCCACCTCGCCACCACCCGCCCCTCTCACCGATCGGGCCTTCTCCCCACCACTCAAAACCAGCACGACCTCGTCCTCGGTCAAAAATACCTGATAGCCGTGTCCGCGCGCCAGGTAACGAACCTCCGGCCCAACCTGCCCCTGATTGGCCTCAAATACCATCGGCAGACCGCGGTAGATCTCATTCGCGTCACGCTGCGCACTCACCACCCGCGACACCCTGCCCCCTCCGCTCGTGAGCAGACCGGTCATGATCAACAGCCAGATCAGAATGGCTTGACGAGACTTTTTCAGACGCGGATACAATGTGAATACCTCCGTTTGGGTCACGACTTATCACTCGCGACCACGACACTCTCGCCGGACCAGGAGCCCCTAATCGCGGCTTCCCGGAGACCATTCGCCTCGCCGGCAATGCTCAATCCAGGAAAGACTGCCATTTTTGTGATTGGCCTGTGTTTGGCCATTAGAATATTGGAGAAAGAACGCTATTTGCGGGGGAAAGATCGGTCACAC
>JBEIMN010000071.1:0-9860 GCA_040378705.1 Acidobacteriota bacterium | reverse complement strand
TCCAAAAAACCACAGATTGCCGGAAACAATCCGCTTGCTCCAAGGAAACCCCATTTTCCCGGCAAGGCGAAGCGGGTAATCTACCTGTTCCAGGCCGGAGCGCCATCACAGCTCGACCTCTTCGACTACAAGCCGGAACTGGTCAAATACAATGGCAAGCAGGTGCCACCCGACCTCGTCAAGGGCATAAACTATGCCTTCATCAAGCCTGATGCCGCCCTCTACGCCTCTGAGCTGAAGTTCAGGAAGCATGGTCAGTCGGGCGCGGAGATGTCTGAGGCCCTGGCCCATCTGCCGAAGGTGGCGGACGATATCACGATCATCAGGTCGATGATGTCCGACGCGATCAATCACGCTCCGGCGCAGATCTTCATGAACACCGGTTCGGTTCAGTTTGGCCGACCGAGTATGGGGTCATGGGTTACCTATGGCCTGGGTTGTGAGACGCAGGATCTGCCGGCGTTTGTCGTCCTCTCATCGGGTGGCGGGATTAGTGGTGGAGCCTCGAACTGGGGGGCCGGTTTTCTGCCGACCTTCTATCAGGGAGTGACATTTCGCCGGAGTGGCGATCCGATTCTGGCGTTGGCCAGTCCGCGTGGAATAACGCGTGACATGCAACGCCAGTCGCTCGATACCCTGAAGTCGCTCAATGAACACCATCTTGAAGTGACGGGTGACCCGGAGATTGCGACGCGCATCAATTCGTTCGAGATGGCCTATCGGATGCAGGAGAGCGCGCCGGAGCTGATGGATCTGACGACTGAGGATAAGGCGACACTTGAGATGTATGGCGCAACGCCGGGCAAGGCATCCTTTGCCAACAACTGCCTGCTTGCGCGGCGGCTGATCGAGCGTGGCGTGCGCTTTGTGCAGCTCTTTCATGAAGCGTGGGATCATCACAGCGAGGTGGTCAAGGGCGTCAAGTCGCAGTGCAAGCAGACGGATCAGGGGGTGGCGGCGCTGGTCAGGGATCTGAAGCAGCGCGGACTTCTCGAGGATACGATCGTCGTCTGGGGTGGTGAGTTCGGCCGAACTCCAATGGTTGAGAGTGACCCGGAGGCCAATCGCGCCCTTGGACGGGATCATCACAACAAGGCGTTCACGATGTGGGTTGCCGGGGGTGGTTTCAAGCCTGGCATTACGGTCGGGAAGACCGATGATCTTGGATTCAACGTCGTCGAAGATCCGGTTCAGGTGCACGATCTTCACGCGACCCTGCTCCACCAGCTTGGATTTGATCATACCAAGCTGACCTACCGTTTCCAGGGAAGGGATTTCCGACTAACGGATGTCCACGGTGTCGTCGTCAATAAGTTGTTGTCATGAGCGACGAACCGATCAGATTATCGAAACTAATGGCCCATCGTGGACTCTGTTCACGCCGCGAGGCCGACGAGTTCATTTCGCGCGGACTGGTTGTTGTCGATGGGGTGGTGATCAGCGAGCTGGGAACGAAGGTCTCTCCGGAAGCAAAGGTCGTCCTTCGCGCCGGAGCCCAGCGTGAGCAGGATTCGCTGGTCACCATCCTGATCAACAAGCCGATTGGCTACGTCTCATCCCAGCCCGAGCCGAGGTACCAGCCGGCAGTGGCGCTGGTGACGCCTGAAAATCAGTTTGGTAATTCGCGTCAGCGGCTCCGGCGTGAGCACCTTCGCGGTCTTGCTGTCGCCGGGCGTCTCGATATCGACTCACAGGGACTGCTGCTGATGACCCAGGATGGACGGCTGGCGAAGCAGATCATCGGCGAGGACCGGAGGATCGAGAAGGAGTACCTGGTCCGGGTGGTCGGGCAGGTGACAGAGGAGAAGCTGCGGCTTCTCCGTCACGGATTGTCGCTCGATGGGCGACCACTGCTTCCGGCAAAGGTCGATCGTCTCAACTCTGATCAGCTCCGAGTTGTTTTGAAAGAGGGGCGCAAACGCCAGATCAGGCGAATGTGCGATATGGTCGGGCTTGAAGCGGTCGGATTGAAACGGGTCCGAATTGGCCGGATACTTCTCGGCAAATTGCCGGAAGGGATGTGGCGGTTCCTCGAACCCTGGGAGACGGTCGAATAGTCTCTTTGGCGAATGAACCCGGGGCTAAATCTGATTCAGGTGTGATTTGGGCCCGATTTAATTACGAGTCAGCTGATACCCAGTGAGGATTATCCTCACTGGGTATCTTGACGAAGAGTCGATTAGCTGGTTCGATCCCTGATCAACTGCTTGATCCGTGCGACCGCTTCCTGAATTGCTTCAAGCGAGTTGGCATAGGAGATGCGCAGATACCCCTCGGCGCCAAAAGCCGAACCGGCGGTCAGGACGATCCCGTATTTGTGAAGAAGTTCATCGGCCAGCTCCTTCGATGTCGCGAAGCCACAATCTTTCATGAGCCCCTTCACATTCGGGAACGCATAGAAAGCGCCTTCCGGCATGCTGCACTGGATTCCCGGGATCTCGTTGAGTGCCGGGACAAGCCACTCGCCGCGGCGCTGGTATTCGACCAGCATATCTGCCACAGACTGTTGTGATCCGGTGAGTGCGACAATCCCCGCCTTCTGGGCGATCGAGGCGGCGTGGGTCGCTGACTGGCTCTGGATCTTGATCACCTCTGTCACCCAGTCCTTCGGGCCGAGCGTGAATCCGACGCGCCAGCCGGTCATGGCATAGGTCTTCGAGAGTGAGCCGGCGATCAGGACACGCGACCGAAGCTCTGCCGGAAGCTGCGCCGCCGAGTTGACCTTGTGCGGCGGATAGACCAGTTGCAGGTAGCACTCATCCGAGATTACCCAGATATCATTCTCGACCGCAACACGGACAATCTTCTCAAACTCGACCGGATCGATGACGCGTCCCGTCGGATTGGATGGAGAGTTGATGATCAGCAACTTCGATTTTGGCGTGATCGCTGCTCTGACCATCTCCGCTGTCAGGTGAAAATCGGTCGACTCGGTATCGATCAGGACATTCTTTCCCTCCGCGAAGTGGACGATCTCCGGGAAGGAGACCCAGCACGGATTCTCAAGCAAAACTTCGTCGCCGGGATTGATCAGCGCCAGCACGGCGTTGAAGATTCCCTGCTTGCCGCCAAGAACGACACAGCACTGATCCGTGGCATAGTCTGATCCAAAGCGGCTATTGTGATAGTCACAGATTGCCTGGCGGAGTGGCATGATTCCACTCGCCGCCGTATATTTGGTGAAGTTCTGGTCGAGCGCATCCTTGGCCGCGACCTTGATATGGTCCGGGGTCGGGAAGTCCGGCTCACCAACGCCAAGGTCGATCACGTTGACCCCCTGGGCGCGCAGTTTGTCGGCGGCCATGACGACTGCCGCCGTCGAGGAGAGACTCGTCAATCGGTTTCTTTCGGAAAGTGGAAATGGGGAATTTATGTTTGCGGTTGTACTCATTTTCGTTCCTTCATTCTTTTTATGACAAGATCCGGGACGAGACCCTCGATCGATCCCCCCAGATTGAAGACCTCCTTGATCAGGCTGGAGCTGATGTAGGAGTTCTCCTCTGATGCGACCAGCATGACAGTCTCGATCTCCGGATTGAGCCGCCGGTTCATAAGGACCATTGGTAGTTCGTACTCATAGTCTTTGGTGGACCTGACGCCTCGGACGACGGCCTTTGCTCCGACGCGATCAGCATAGTCCATCAGCAGCCCCGAGAACGAGGTGACCCTCACCATCGGATGAACCGGAATGACGACCTCTTCGATCAGGGCTATTCGCTCATCGAGCGGGAACAACGGTTGCTTGCCCGGATTGATGAGGATCGCGACGATAACTTCATCAAAGATGCGGCAGGCGCGTGAGATTATGTCGAGATGGCCGTTGGTCAACGGATCGAACGTCCCGGGGTAGATCGCACGTCGCAATGTGGTGATTCTCCTTTCAGAGAAGATCGCCTGTCACTATTCATCAGCGGAAAATGGTATCACGGGTTCGAGTTTGTAGAAAGTCAGGCGCGTTTCTCCGTGGGTAATTTCGCGATATGGCCGTAATCTGTCGTAGTTTGGCTGCAGCGGGGCGTTTCGTCGATGCTCGACAAGGACAATACCGTCTTCATCGAGGATATCCGACGCGGCAATTTCGAGGAGAACCTGATCATAGAGCGGTGAGTCGTATGGCGGGTCGAAGTAGATAATGTCGAATGACAGCTTTTCAGCCGCGAAATAGCGCAGCGCGGTCAGAACCGGGCGATTGATAAGCTTGTAGTTCTTTTGGTCAGCCTGGTCGGCGCAGTGGGCGAGGTTTTCACGGATGACTGCGGCCGCTTTGGGCGACTGCTCGACGAAGAAGACGCGGTCTGCCCCACGCGAAAGCGCTTCGATCCCGACCGCTCCCGAACCTGCGCACAGATCGGCCACTCTTGCCCCTTCAATCAGCGGAGCAAGGATATTGAAGACTGTTTCACGAAGCCGGTCCGAGGTCGGACGAATCGAAAGACCATCGAGTGTCTTGAGGCGACGCCCCTTGTAGAGGCCGGATATTATTCGCATCGGATTTTGTGGCTATTATCGGGCCCAGCAGAATGGTAAGACAGGTAAAATGGAGGCGTCGCTCCACTGCTCCCCCGATCGTTCCGGCCGCCAGGCCATTTATCATTGGGCGTGAACCCAGGCAGATTCCAGAATCTGATCAAGCTCGCTCAGGCGTGGTTGCCAGCCCAGATCGCGTCTGATCTTGTCTGAACTGGCGATCAGCACCGGCGGATCACCGGGGCGGCGCGGTGATGACTCGGTTGAGATCCAGCGCCCGGTCACCTGCCGTGCCATCTCAACCACTTCAGCGACCGAATAGCCGCTGCCATAGCCAAGATTGTAGGTCTGGCTGCTCTTCTCCATCGCTCCAAGGGCGAGCAGATGAGCATCTGCAAGGTCGCTGACGTGGATATAGTCACGGATGCAGGTTCCATCGGGCGTGTCATAATCCTCGCCAAAGATCTGGACGTGGGAAGATTCACCCCGCGCGACCTTGAGAATATTCGGGATCAGGTGGGTCTCCGGATCGTGGGCCTCGCCATTGATCGCGGTTGCCCCGGCGGCATTGAAGTAGCGCAGGCTGACATAGCGCATGGCATAGGCTTCGTCATACCAGCGGAGCATCCGCTCGAAGGCCAGTTTCGATTCACCGTAGGGATTGGTCGGCGCAAGCGGAGCGTCCTCTGTGATCGGGACTGTCGCCGGTGTCCCGTAAACGGCAGCCGTCGATGAGAATACCAGTCGCCGGAGGCCGCATTCGCGCATTGCTTCGAGCAGGTTGAGACCATTGACGATGTTGTTCTGGAAATAGAGGTGGGGGGAGCTTATCGACTCACCAACCAGGCTCGATGCCGCAAGGTGGATGACCGCCTCGCTCTGGTATTCGGTCAGTGAAGCCACCAGCTTCGGACGATCGGCGAGATCGCCCTCTATGAGTATCGCCGGGGCGCCTACCGATTCCCGGTGCCCCTTGGTTAGATTGTCGTAAACCACGACTTCATGGCCACGTTCAAGGAGTCGCTCCACAACTACACTGCCAATATACCCGGCACCGCCGGTCACAAAGATCTTCATACTAATTGATAGTCTGTTTAAGGGCCGATGATGTGGCCAATATTGGGACGCTGGGATGCTATCGCTGGCAGGGGATCGTCGCACCGTTCGGTCCACGGCAGAGGATACCCGGGGTCAAACCACCCCAGCACTTGCCATTGATCATCACACCGCCGCCACTGCACTGCGGCGCCGAGCCGGCGTTGGAGATGGCGGTCTGATTGAGCGGGCTGATGAATCCACCCGCAACGACGGGGATGACGGGGAAGAAGAGTGTGTGATCGTAATACTGAATTCCGAAATAGTTGCGGAACATCTTGTCACTCTTCTTGCTGACGACACCAATGATCGGTAGGCTCTCTTCGTCGTTGTTGAAGCCGAGCGAGGAGCCTGAACTGAGGCCTGATCCACTACCTGAGTTACCAGAAGTGCCAGGGGTGCCACCCTGATCAAAGCTGCCGCCATTTCCACCAAAGCTGCCGCCGCCCTGAAATGAGCCCTGAAATCCAGGTGACTGCATAGAGCCACCGAAGTTGCCCATCCCGCCACTCATGCCACCGTTGTTTCCGAAAGGCTGACCCTGGTTGAGGCCATTGAGTCCGTTATTGAGTCCGTTATTAAGTCCGGGAGTTCCACCCGCCGCCTGTCCGTGCGCTTCGTCAGTGACCGGTGTACCGTCAAGGTTGATTTTTGCGCCGGCCATCTGGGCGAACATTATCAGCGACTGTGGCGGGGGAGGGAGGTTGCTGTTCGGCTTCATCTGGGTTGCAAGATAGGCTTCGAGCAACTCTTTGACGAGTGGATCGCCGGGATGAACCAGTCGCCAGTTCGTCGCCTTGCCCGGATCGCACGGTGTCATCGGATCACAGATGGCTGACGGACGAAGAAAGCGGATTGTCTTGGCGCCAAGATCGATTCCGGAGATCAGCTCATCGAGCTTCGTCGGATATTGTCCGCTGCGGGCAGTCGAGTAGCGTGTCAGCGCCGCCGCGACCTGCTGGCCGCGCCAGAGCATCTCTTCCTCTTTTTCACGCTTGGTCTCAAAGATGATCTTTGGAGCAGTCGCCGTCGTCAGAATGAGCGAGAAGAGCATGACTCCGATGATGGCGACCATCGCGTAGCCGCGCTCAGTCCGTTCGGAAACAGCACTGTTTCGTGAAGTGGTCGGACGGCTCCCGAACCAGAGAATTTGTGGGAGGTGAACCGGACGGTTCAGCTCGACGACCAGTCGTGACAGGAAGTGACGGGAGGAACCATTGAGCAAGCCTGTCGGCTCACCGGTGAGCACCCTGGCCCCGGTATGCGTCCCGCGTCGCTTTTCGTGATCGATTCTTCCAGTCTGATCTGCGCTTCTGGTCATCTTCTGCATGGTACTCCTCTGCTGATGTTAAGACACCCAGGGAGTGTGTATTGTTCCATTATATTTCCATATTATCATTAACTTCCGGCACTTCCGGTCTCGCCGGTAAAACCTACACTGTGCGTCAGCTTGAGCTCCAGATCCTCGATGATCAGCTTCTGAGGGGTGATGCTGAGGATCTTCCACTTCTTTTTCGATCCTTTTCCAAACGCCTGGTTCTCGACCATGTTGATTAAATTCTCTTCGCCATCCATCTCCTTGAGAACAGCGAGTTTCCGCTGTTTGGTGATGATCAGGCCAATATAGCGATAGAGTGGGGTCGGAGGTTCGGCGACGTTGATCGAGATCTGATTGGAGAAGAGCGCCGGGTCGGCCTGACTGCGGACGGTCACGCTGAGGTTGCCAGCCACCTGGATAACTTCAGCCGGAACCTGGGTCCGGGCCTCGGTCGCGCTGACGAACTGCGTCTTGAATGGGCGTCCACCGATCTGAATCTGACCGTCAGCAGGTATCTTGTCACCAAAGATCGTCAGGTTGAACTCTCCGGTGCGGGCAATCACCCCGGAAGGGGAGATCGAGATGATGGAGACTGGCGGCGGTGGTGGCGGCGGAACCGGTTTCGGAGTCGTCGGCGGCGGCGGTGGCGTCGGTGTCGGATAGACGAAGATGTTGCGCCCGCTGCCGGAATCGCCGGCGACCTTGTTTACCATGGAGAGGAGATCGAGTGGCTGGGAGACGAGCGGCGACTGGGAGGCAGCCGATCGTGCCGGCGGCCGCGCCGCCGTGGTTGCTGCACCCGAAGTCCGTCCAGGGCTGCCTGGCGTGACCGTGGCGCCACCAGCAGGTGGCGTCGATGGAGACGAGCTCCCCCCGCCAAAAAACTGATAGTAGACGACGACGAACAGCAGCAGGAAGAGGATTCCAAGCAGGATCTTCTTCCGAGTTTCGGCTGACTGTCCGGTTGTAGTTGCTTCCTGAGTCATAGATTGCGTTCAGTCTCGTCTCTTCCGTGTCGGTTAACCGGGATGAGTCGGATTGCCGGTTCAGGGACCATTGCCGGGTTTTTGGAAATAGGTGTCCAGTTCGATCTTGAGTGAGACCGGGACCGATTCGGGGGAGCCGAGTTCGACTTGGGCGGTTGCGCCAACCTTGCTGGTCTCACGACGAACCTTGTCGCCTTCACCCTGGAAGGCGAGTGAGTTGATGATCACAAACTGGTTGCTCTTTTCGAGAGCGGCGAGGAATCGGCGCAGGTTGGGGTAGTCGCCGATGACAGTGGTGTCGATCGCCATGACGGGGTAGACGGAGGGCTTCTTCTCGTTTGCGGAGGTTGCTGCGACCGGAGCTCCTTTTTCGTCGAAGGAGGCGTCTCCCTCGTCGAGCCGGTAGCTGGCGTCACCAATCAGGATCTTGTTGCTTCGACCAAGGGTATCGATCTCGTTGATGATCTGGGTCATTCCAAGTTCATCGGCCTTCAGTCCGCGCTCAAACTGCGTGAGGCTGCCGATGATCCGTTCGGAGTTATTGCTCTGATCCTGTCGCTTGACCTCTTCGCTGTTCCGCTTTTCGAGCTGAAGGCGAAGGTCGTACTCACGGTTCCTGAGGAGTGAGGCCTGTTCAGCGAGCGGTTTGACTTGCAGAAAGTAGAATAACAGGACGATCACAATGAAGACCAGCGCTCCGATGACGGAAAGGGTCTCGACGGTGCTCATCCTCAGCTGACGCGGGAAGCGTGACGCGCTGACGCCGGCTTTGCTGGTGGTCGGCTTCTGGAATAGCTTCATTTCTGCTTATTCCCTCCATTGGGGGGCGGCATCTTGGTTGCGGTATTGCTCGAAGATGTCACCGAAGGCTTTGGAAAATACTCGACTTTGAATGAAAACTCGAGTTCGCCGGTGCCTTCGACCGGTTTTTGTGTCAACGGAAATACCTTGAAGCGGCCCGATTCGTGGAGGCGATTGATCAGGCTGACGATGTCGGCGTTGCTTTTGCCGATGACTTCAAGGTTGAGCGTCGCGGCACTCTCGGGACCGCCGATACTGCCGTCCTTCTCCTGCGGGATGATGGTCGTCACGGCAACACGAAGAACCCGGACTCCCGGGGGCAGGTTGCGCTCGATCTCGTTGAGGAGTTGCGTCCAGGAGAAAGATTTGCGGGCAAGAAGCTCGCTCGCGGCGTAGATCTCGCGATTCTGTTCGGAGGTGATCGCTGCTCCCGTCGTCGACGGCTTCTCGGTCTTTCCGAGCCGCGATTCGAGATCCCTGACGACCGATTGCCTCGCCTGGATTTCGGCCTCTTCGAGAACCTTTCGCCTGATCGCCTGCTGCCCGAAGAGGGCCGGAACAAGGAACATCACCGTGATGACGATCCATAAAAGCCGCCGATTGCGAAAGGGCTCAGTTGCCAGGTTTACCAGTGGTTTCATCATCTAGTGTGACTATGGTGTAACTATGGTGTAACTAGGGTGTAACTAGTTTAACGTTAAAGTAACGAATATAATTTCAAAAAAACGTGAAAAGGTCTGGCCTGGATGGCCGGTGTTTTTCACCGTTTCGTGGCGTCAGTCTGCCGGTAATCTTCGACCCGTGCAGTCCGTCCTTTACCGCTCGCTCCCGACCGTCGGACCCCCTGTCGGAACTCATGGAGTCTGGCCGGTCCAGCTTCCGAATATACCAGTAAAACTCCGGCTCGCAAAGAGGGTTGGAAAAGAGCCTCTGCAAAGAGAGAGGGCAAAGGCAGGGCGATCGGATTTTATGAGTCAGGATTCCCTGAAGCGCACCCAGGAAACCTCGCTCCGTTACTCAAAATTCCTGTCATGGGGGCTTTTGCAAAGTCCACTTTTTCCAGGTCGATCGCATTTTGCGAGCGGAAATCCTTTGTGCGCGGTGGTGCGCGGGGGTGCGCGCGCACCCAGCCCGCATCCGAGAAGCCTGACTATTAAAATGCGATCACCTTGGGGGGCAAATATTTGCGGCGT
>JBEIMN010000070.1:0-10027 GCA_040378705.1 Acidobacteriota bacterium | reverse complement strand
GTGTCTGCCCCTCTGCAATCAGGGCATTGAACAGAAATGTCACGACAATCAACAGCAACCAACTCTGACTTCTCATCGACTATCTCCCTCTGGAAAGGTTTGCGGATCAGGCGGAATTCGAATTTTCCGTCATCCACACGCTCAAGGCAAATCCACTCACGCAACCCCGCCGGCAAAGATCCTCCCACGCCCCAAATTTCAGCTTGCGCCACTCGATCGCGGCATATTGCTCAGACCGCATGAAATTGTCTGCCTGACTGTCTTTCCGGTCGCCTCTCTTTATGATAGATTTTTGTCTGGTCTCGCGATCAAATAATCGCCGGGAATCGCCGGCCAGGTTTCGATCACCAATCGAGTGTCGAAACCGATCTATCAAAACTTTGGACAAAACTTTGGAGGGTGGAGTAAAGGTTATGCCAATTTATGAGTATGCCTGCAAAAAATGTGGTCACCATCTGGAAGTGATGCAAAAGATGAGCGATGCCCCGCTCAGCAAGTGTCCGGAATGCAAGGGCAAGCTCGAAAAGCAGTTCTCCCAGACCAGTTTTCAGCTCAAGGGGGGTGGCTGGTACGTCAATGATTACGGCAAAGGCGGCCAGAAGCCCAAGAAAGATGCCGCTCCCGCGAAAGAGACCGCTCCCGCCGGCACGACCACAAACACAACGACCACCTGAGCGCCCAGAGGTGGAGCCTGCGGGACAGGCGGATGTGGAACAGACAATTGACCGAACACAGAACCAGCGCCTGACTGGCCAATAATCGAACATGAGCGACCGTTTCACGGTGAGAATATATCGACTTGGAGTCTGCCTGGCATTGCTGGCGGGCGGGCTTCTCGTGAAAACGATTCTGACCTCCGCGCAGTCCGGGCGCAACCCGGTCTCCGGGCGCCGGACGACGGTTCTCAATGTCATTGGCCGCCGCGCTGAAGACCCAAACAAACCGAAGAGACTGCTCACCCCCTCCGAGGAGGAGAAAGAGTCGCTCGAAAGAATCATCCCACGCGATAGTGTCAGCCTCTTCGACGGCGGAGTCATGCAGAAGATCGAGGCCTTCGCCCCCGACCCAACGCCGGCACGCCTCGTGGTCCTGATGGACAACTCCTCGACTCTCCAGGCAGATGTCCGCAAACTGGCCACCGTACCGGCCGCCTTCGCACCGGAAATATATGAGGGCGATAAGGTGATGGTCATCGGCTATGATCTCAAACCGGAGATCATTACCGACTTTACGGACGAACCCGCCAAACTCCAGGGAACCCTCGAACTGCTTCGCAAATCCGACATGCCGAAACTGTATGATGCCCTCAACGTCGTCGTCGAGGATGTCCTGCGTCCGGAGGTCGGGTTCTCAAAACGAGTCATCCTGATCGTCAGCGATGGTCTCGATCGGGGCAGCGTCATCAGGTTCGACGAGATACTTGCCAAGCTTCAGGGCGAGAATATCACCGTCTATGCGGTCCAGGTCCGCGACCGAACCCGCGGCGCCCTCCGCAAGGATCAACCCAAGCCAGCCGAGGTCATTAATCAGCTGACCGCCGGCACCGGCGGCCAGCCATTCCCGATCGATTCCGATATCAGAAACGCGGTCCGCCAGATCTGCGACGAAATGCGCAATGAGCGATACCTGCTAAGCTACTATCCGGAAGGTATCAACCCAATCAACAAGCGGATACTCCTCCTGTCATCGACCGATCCGACCGTCACCCTCCGCTACAAGGGCTGGCATCCCCCGCAAAAATTCTGAGCCGGCCACCGCCTCACCCGATTCAGCTTCGCACAATATCGACCTGATAATTCTCGATCACCGGATTGGCGAGAACCTCATGGGCGAACTTCTCGACCCTCGCTCTCGCCTCGGCATCATCGAGCGACGGATCGAGACTGATCTCAAAGTACTTTCCCTGCCGGACATCGGCAATCCCCTGATAACCGATCGTCTCAGCGGCGTGATGAATCGTCTTTCCCTGCGGATCGAGAACGCCATTCTTCAGTGTGACATAGACCTTTGCTAACATTGAGAAATACCTTTCTTGAAATAAACGTGCCGGGTGGTTTCAAAATTTCCGTCCCGGGGAGTCACCGACTGCCGCCCGAACAGATGCTCATTTTCCCTTACCGGTAAAGACACGCGCGAAGACACGATCGACATTCTTGAGCTGTGTACGGACATCGAAGGCGCGATCGATCTGATCCGCCGTGATCGTGCGTGCAATATCGGGGTCCTTCATCACCAGTTCCCGAAAATCGAGTCCGTTGTCCCACGAATTGAGGGCGTTGCGCTGCACCCAATAGTAGGCATCTTCGCGCGGTGCACCAGCGGCCGCCAGTTCGAGAAGGAGCTGACCGGAGAAGACCAGTCCACGCGTCAGATTCAGATTCTGCATCATCCGCTCCGGCTTGACGACGAGCGTGTCGAGCAGCGACGCGGACTTCGCCAGCAGATAATCGATCGCGATACACCCATCGGGCAGGATGACCCGCTCGGCGGAAGAGTGCGAGATATCGCGTTCATGCCAGAGGGCATTATTTTCGAGCGCGGTTACGGCATAGCCACGGACGACACGCGCCATTCCACAGATGCGTTCAGAGAGGATCGGATTGCGCTTGTGTGGCATCGCCGATGAGCCCTTCTGACCGGGCTTGAAGTATTCGTGGGCCTCACCAACCTCCGTCCGCTGCCAGTGGCGAACCTGAAGAGCCATCTTTTCCAGCGACGAAGCGATGATGGCGAGGACGCACATAAATTCGGCGTAACGGTCACGCTGGATCACCTGTGTCGAGACACTGGCGGGGCGCAGACCAAGCAGAAAGCAGACACGCTCCTCGATCTCCGGATCGAGATGGGCGAAGGCGCCCACCGCACCGGAGAGTTTTCCGTAGCTGACCGCGTTGCGCGCCCGTGTCATGCGGTCGATGTTACGTCGATTCTCCTCAAACCAGAGTGAAAATGTCAGGCCAAGCGTCGTCGGCTCGGCGTGAATACCGTGAGTCCTCCCGATCATCGGGGTATCCTTAAACTCATAGGCACGTCGCTTCAGGACGTCACTCAGCGCCTGGAGGCGCGAGATGATCAGATCTCCCGCTTCACGCATGAGCAGTGCGTTTGCCGTGTCGACGACATCCGATGAGGTCAGGCCATAGTGGACCCAGCGCGCCTCCGGCCCGATATTCTCGGCAAGATTGGTCGTGAAGGCGATCACGTCGTGATCGAGTGTCTTTTCAAGTTCGTGGATCCGATCGACCGAAAAGGCAGCCTTCTCACGAATCACATCAACAACTTCAGCGGGGATATTTCCCGCTTCGGCGTTCGCCTGGCAGGCGGCAATCTCCACCTCCAGCCACTTGCGGTAACGGTTCTCCTCGGTCCAGATTGCCCCCATCTCGGGCAGTGTATATCGCTTGATCATAGAAATATTATTCCTGGGAATTCCCGATATTTCGGGCCTGTGAATTTCCGATCTTCCGGGATTGTGAATAAAAAACAGTACTGAGCAGCGCGGCCACGATCGGGATCGCCCAGACAAATGGCGAATCGTCAGGCCGTCGACCAAACAGAATGGCCAGTATCCAGCCAATGGCGACGATGCAGAGTCCGGCGGCAGCGCGACGATACCCCTGATCCAGCTTCACGTTCTCTTCGATCATGCTATCGATTCCCCGTTATCCGCTTCCGCGACTCTTCTTCATCGGCAAGGTAACTGCGACGTGAACGGAGGGTCATCCCGGACCGGGCCGGAATGACCTCAATCATCCGCCGATCGTCGAGGCTCGGTCTCCGCTCCGTCGCAAAAGAGAGACTATACTGGGCACCGATCTCTTCCGCCAGCGGACTAAAGCTTCTCACCACCTCGCCGTGACTCTGCGGCAACCACATTATTCCGCCACTTCCATCGGCGAGCTGGCGGAGCTCTACCTCCGTCCCCTCAAGCCGTGAAAGATAGCTTTTCAGCTCCCCAAGCCGACTGGCAGAGGCCGAGGTAAAACTTTCATGGCCACGCATCCAGCCGACGGCAAGCTCTATCTCTCGCCGGAGCGCCTCGGCCCACCCGACGACAAAGACGATCGCCCGGGAATGCTCGAGCGCACGCAGCGCTTTCGTGCGCCCCGACTTGCTGGCCGAATCGACCCCATCGGTAAGCAGCACGACAACCCGCCGACCTTCCGGCTTCTCTGCCAGCTTCGTCGCCGCCAATTGCAGCGCGTCATAATACGTTGAACGAATACCGACCCGATACCCGGAGTGGAGCGCACCTGTCGCCTTCGCTGAATCACGTGTCCAATCCTGGAGCAACTGCACACGATCCGCATACTGGATGATCGCCACCTCGTCACGCGGCGAAAGCGCGGCCAGGAACTTTTCTGCAAACTCACGCGCGGTCGGATTCGCCAGCATCGAGGCGGTTTCGCTCTTTGCCCAGACTGGGCGCTCTTCAGATCCGTAACGGCGCGTCGGACCATTCTTGAAGGTTCCAACCTCGTTGCTCCCGTCGAGAATCAGAACAATATTCGCCGGCTCTCGCTTCAGACTGACGACCTGACGGGACTCTTTCTCCTCGAGAACCAGCACCTCCTGTGGCTTTAAATCGTCGATGAATCGACCATTCGCGTCATAGGCGAGGAGCGGCAGCACCACCTCAAGCGTCTCGATTCGAATGACTGGCTTTTCCGCCTCCCCATTCCGCCCCTGTGGGCGACGTCCTGATTGTGCCAGGCCAGACTGTGCCAGAGGAGGCCACCCCACGCCACCAAGCAAGAGCATAATCCAGACAACTCGACGTTTGGCTCGCGACATATGGCGGGGCTCCCTAAAGCTCGATCCAGTCACCAGGACGGTTGTAGGGTGCAACACTGACCCTTCTTCCCGAATTACCAGAGAGAAGAGGAGCGCGCTCCCCGAGCGCCTGTATTGCCGCCTGCTCCGCCAACAGCGGCAGATTGGTGTTTTGTGAGAGATGCGCAAGGACGATATGCCCGGCCTGCCATCAAAATCCTCGCGCAGGAAGCGGGCCATCTCCATATTTGAGGTGTGACCGTGACGCCCCATGATCCGCTGCTTCAATGCCCACGGATAGTAAGTGCAGACCTTGAGCATCTCGATCTCGTGATTGGCCTCGAGGATCAGCGCATCACAACCACGAAACCCCTCGACCACCGGCTGACTGAAATAACCGAGATCGACCGCAACCCCCATTCGACAGCCGGCCGCCTCGACCGTGAAAGCGAGCGGATCGGCCGCATCGTGCGGAATCGCGAATGGATGGAATATCAGCGAGCCGATCGCGAAATCCTGACCGGCAACCAGCGCTTCGCCACGCCGCAGACTCTTCTCCTTCTCGCCAAGGTTGCAGGCGGCAAGGGTCGCCGATGACGCATAGACCTCGACACCAAGCAGCGTTGACAGCCTCGCCAGTCCACGTGAATGATCACCATGCTCGTGGGTCAGAACGACCGCATCGAGTCGCGCCGGATCCTCACCCACCTCCTGAAGCCGTTTGACAGTCTCGCGTCCGCTCAGACCACAGTCGATCAGAACCCGCGTCTCGCCGGCAACCACGAGGGTCGCGTTTCCTGCACTGCCGCTTCCGAGCGTGCAAATCCGCATTATTGGTCCTTCTCTCTCATCTTGACCGGACTAATCTGGCTAATTGGGTCATTCGGATCGACACGGTCAAGGTTGAGGGTCGTCTGCTCGACGATGCTCGCTTTTGGAATTGACGGGGAACCGGGCAGCGTCGCCATCTCCGGCGTACTGACCGGCAATTGCCCCGTATCAGGTACCTGAGGTGAAAACAGATTGGGCGGCCCGCTCCGAAGACGCAACTGCTCGCGGTAACGCAGATACTGCCCGACCCCGTGCCCCATCGACCCGAATGCCGGGATCAGAATCCAGAACCACCAGAGCCGACCGGCGGGAGCGAAACTCAACGCCGCAAATGCCGCGATAAAGAGACCAATCCCGGAAAAGAACGATGACGCCGCCGCCTCGATGCTGGCCGACCGCACACTCTTGCCATCTCCACCCCGGTCACCAGCTGGTGCAAGCTGGCCAGTCAACGCCTGCGATACCAGGCTCACATTCGCGCCACACGAACGACAGAAACGGACTCCATCGATCGGTGATGCACAGTTTGGACAATACATCTGCCACCTCCCTGCCTCGATTACAACCAGTCGAGGTGATTGTAACGCTCACCAACGAGATGAAGAAAGAGCGCCTCGAGCGTACTGAACCGCTCACCGTCACATTCGAGCGAACCTCCGCTCGCCAGGCACTCCAGCTCACCGCGCCACGCCAGTTGCCCCCCCTTGATGATCGCCACATCATCGCACAACCGTTCAACCGTCTCGAGAACGTGCGTCGTCATAAAGACTGTCCGCCCATCTGCTACAAAACGCCGCAGCCAGTCCTTGAGCATCGCGACACCCGCCGGATCTATACTCTCGAACGGCTCGTCAAGAAAGAGAACCTCCGGCCGGTGAATGATCGCCGCCGCAAAGGCAACCTTCTTTCGCATCCCGGTGCTGTAATCGGCGAGCCGCTTGCGGCTCGCCGTCGTCAAATCGAGCACCCTGATCAACTCACCCACCCGCTGGCGGACGATCTCTTCCTCAAGCCCGTGCATCCGTGCCGTGAAGGCCAGAAACTCATTCGCATAGAGCTGGTCAAAAAGCGCCAGACCTTCCGGCATGACCCCGATCCGCCGCTTGAGCGCGATCGAATCGCTATTGAACCGCTCGCCAAGCAGTTCAACCTGCCCGGATGTCGGATCGAGCAGCCCGGTCAGACATCCGATCGTCGTGCTCTTCCCCGCCCCGTTCGGCCCCAGAAATCCGAAAAGCCGCCCCCGCGGTACCTGCAACGTCAACTGATCGACCGCCGTAAAGCTGCCGTACCTCTTCGTCAGGCGGTCGAGACTAATCGCGATCCCTGGCTGATCGGCACTGCGGCCAGTTTCAATCCTGTCATTTTTTAATGATCCACTCATTGAGAATCCTGGAAAATTGCCTGCCCTGCCAACCCTTGACTCAGTTCGCTCCGGAGATCCGCCGGATCACCGACTCGCTCTTCATCCGTAACGCGCCGTCAAGATTGAAGAATGAGAGAAGATAGAATGCCAGACTCAAAAGAAATGTGAGCCACGGCGCCCACCAGAAGCTAAGAAGAATCGCCTGCCCGTAATCCCTCACCAGCGCCGACCCAAAAACAAATGGCAGCAGCACCCCGGTCAGCACCACCGCATTTGCGCCAAGCGAGAGCCGGTTGTTCCACATAGAATCAAAATCGACCGACTTGGCTGAAAAAATCGAAATCCAGAGCCCGATACCATTGAAAAGCACCGTCCCGGTCAGCGAAATCCCGATCAGGACGACCATCATTCGCCACGACTTGGGCTCTTTCCAGTAGATTGCCAGCCAGAAGACGAAGGCCGTCAGCACCACCGTCAGCCGAAGCAGCATCGAGGCCATGCTTCCCGCCCGCAGTGCATCACCCATCGGGGCCGGAATTACCGCGTACCGGCGAACCCCTGCCCCATCAAACCCAAGCAGATTGAGCATCATCCCCGCCGCCGTCGCGCAACTGAGAATGTAAAAGACCAGCGCCGAGTTGAAGAGAAACCCGCCCTTCCTCCCGCCAGCGTCAAGAAACCGGATGATTATCACCAGCAATGGCGAGGTGATCAGACTGTACCTGATCAGGTTGCAGCGCAGATGATAGCGGAGCGATTTCTCGACCAACGGTCCATAATGGCGCCCAAAGAGGCTCCCGACCTGCGCGATCGTATCTTCTGAAACGACCTGCGCATCGACCGGACTGACCGTACCGGCATCAGATTTGACCGGACGATGCTCGATCCAGCGGAGAAAGGCGGTCAACCCGGCGATCCAGGCAATCAGAACCATCGCCTTCATCAGATGCGATGTCACCGGGCCGGAAACCATCATTCCAGCCGCTACCCCCGGGGGCAGCCAGCGCAAAACTGCATCCAGCCCACGCCAGATCGCGCGCGTTGTCGATGGTTCGAGCGTGCTTGCCACCAGTGGACCAACCGAGAAGATCACCAGAACCCCGCCCCACAGAATCGCCGTTCCGCTCCGGGTCTGCATCAGCCGGTTGATGATCGACAGCAGCACCGCTGTCGTCAGATAACTCGCCAGAATAAACAGCAGCGCCGCGAAGAGCCCCGATCCGGGATCGCCCGCCTTCAACCAGACCATTCCGATCGCCAGACCGAGTGCCCCGCAGACCAGCACGATCCAGACCGGATCGAAGAGCCCAATTCCATGCCGGACCATAAACCGTTGTCCGGCCCGCAGCGGATACCCACGCAGTGCCCCATCCGTAAACGCCGCCCTCGCGCCAAATCCGAAGAGCAGGCTGAGTCCGAACCCGTTGGCGTAAAGGCTCGTCAGCATCCACCGGCTGATCGACTCCCCCTGGCCAAGGGCAATCGCCGCGATCGCCGCCCCCAACCCGCCAAACGCAAAGAGCAGTGCCCCCAGCGCTCCCAGCAGATAGAGGGCCAGCATCGCCGAGATCATCCCCTGACTCGAACGCGCCTGCGCCCAGATCAGCCGGTATCGCAGGCCGATCAGTGCCCTTCCCTGCCGCAGAAACTCAACCGTCCACATCTCCATCGATCAAAACTCCAGATCAGATCTCTCGATCTTAAAGTCGTCCAGCTCGCCAAGAACCGTCATCGATATCATCTCCGGCTGGAATACCTCATTTGCCATCCGATGCAGATCCTCGACCGTCACCGCTTCGACCGAAGCAATCATCTCCTCCGGCGTAATATTCCGACCAAAGGTCATCTCCAGCTGCCCGAGAGAGCTCATTCGCGACGATGTCGATTCCAGGTTGAGCACCAGTGACGCCTTCAACTGCTCCTTGTTCCGATGCAACTCTACCTCGTCAACCGGTCGCTCCCGGATCCGCCGGATCTCCGCCAGCGTCGCCTTGATCGTCTCCGCCAGATTCTCTGGTGAAGCCCCGGCGTAAATGCTCAGATTCCCACAATCCTTGAATGGGTTGACTGCCGCGTAAATTGTATAGACGAGCCCGCGCTCCTCCCGCACCGACTGGAAGAGCCGTGAACTCATCCCTCCACCCAGAATCACACTGAGCAGGTGGCAAACATAGCGATCCGCGCTTACCGCCGATGGACACGGCACACCAAGAACCAGATGCGACTGCTCCAGCTCATCCTTGTGATGGAGCACGATCGAGGAGACGGGTTCCGGCGGTGCGGTGACGGCGAGTGCCGGTCCGGCCACCAACCCACCATAATATTTCCTCGCCAGTTCAACCAGTGCCTCATGGCTCAGATTTCCCGCCGCCGCCAGAACCATGTTGCCGGGAGTAAAGATCTCCCGGTAATAAGGCCAGACAAGATCCGGCCCGAAGGTATCGATCGACTCCCGCGTCCCCAGAATAGGTCGCCCCAGCGGATCGCCCGGATAGAGATTCTCCGAGAAGATATCAAAGATGATGTCGTCCGGTGTGTCCTCGACCATCTTCAACTCCTCGATGATCACACTCCGCTCCTTCTCCAACTCTGCACGATCGAACTGCGGTGACGTCACCAGATCCGCCACCAGTTCGAACGCCTGCGGAAGATGCTCGTCAAGGACCTTATTGTAAAAACCAACCATCTCCCGCCCGGTGAAGGCGTCAAGATTCCCTCCAAGCAGGTCCCCTTCGGCCGCGATCTCCGCCGCCGTCCGCTTTCCTGTCCCCTTGAACAGTGCATGCTCGATGAAATGGGTCAGCCCATGCCTCGCCTCTGTCTCCTGCCGCGATCCTGTCCTCAGAAAGACGCCAAAACTGACCGAGCGAACCTGCTCCATCTGCTCGGAGACGACCACCAATCCATTATCCAGAACCGTCTTCTCAACCCGGGTACCGAAACCGCCCGGCCTGCCATACTGGCTCCCCATATTTCTTCTCCTGATTCCTTCATAGCTTCGAGGGTAAAAACGATTCCTCATCATATGTCACCGACTCAACCAGCTTCAATTGAACC
>JBEIMN010000069.1:0-10189 GCA_040378705.1 Acidobacteriota bacterium | reverse complement strand
ACCGTGACCGTAAATGAGGCCGAGGCCGAATTGCCGCGAGAATCTGCGGCGGAGAACCGAACGATCGTCGCTCCAATCGGGAAAAGAGATCCTGATGCCCGATCGGCGGTCACCGCCAATACCCCATCGACCAGGTCGAGCGCGGTCGGCATCACATAGTCTACAGCTACCCCCTTGACGTCATCTGCCCCTTTCGTCAAATTTCCAGGTATGCTCGAGATCACAGGCGCTGTTGTATCGACGATCGAGATTGCCTGTGGTGAACTGCTCGCACTCAATCCACGCCCGTCCGTTACCAGCAGGAATATCGAATGGGCTCCAAGCCCGAGTGTTACCGTCGCCGTCGCCGTGGACGCAATCTGAACACTGCCGTCGAACCATTGATACCCGGGAGTATCCCCGTCCGGATCAGCCCCCGATCCGGAAAGAATCACCTGACGACCCGTTGGCCCGGTCGCTTCCTGCGGCGAACGGACGGCCGTCGCCGTCACTGTCGGCGGTCGATTCGTGTCGTTGACGATGATCGTCAACGACTTAGTGTCTGAAAGCTCACCATCTGAAACCGTGACGCTCAACGTATAGTTGCCGGAGTTGCTGTATCCAGGACTGATCGTCACCGAGGCGGTACTATTGCCGTTATCGAGCATCTTTACAAAACTTGGCGCACCAGCAAGTGTAAAGCTGAGTGGGTCGCTGTTCGCATCTCTTCCGCTCAGCGAAATCGTCGTCGATCCACCTTCGCTGATCGTCACATTATCGATCGCAGCAAGCTGCGGGGCCACGTTCGGCTCCTGACTCAGCATCCGTATCCGGTTGTTGTTCGAGTCCGCAAAGATGACCTGATTGTCCGGCTGAATCGCAATGTTCGTTGTGTACTGAATCTCGTTCAGCGCTGTCCCGGGCGTTACCAGGCTGAGCTGCGCAAGCGTCGAACGGCCCCCGTCTCCTGAATACCCGGCGACTCCTGTCCCCGCGATCACGCTTACTGACCCGAGGGTGTTACCCGGCGCTACTACGCGCATAATCCGATGATTACCGTTGCTGACCACCAGCACATTTCCGGCACTGTCGACCGCGACATCCCGCGGTTTCGAAATCCCACCCGACGCACTTGCAATGATCGAGAAACGCGTACCACCCGCAACATCCTGACGGAGAACCCGGTCATTGCGAGTATCCGCGATGAAGATTCGCCCGCCCGCAATCGCAATGCCAGCCGCCGCGTTGGTCTCGAGCGGCGCCGTATCTTCAGTTCCCACTCCACCACGGACACTGGTGATGATTCCGGTCGACTGATTGACCACCCGGATCAGATTGTTCCCCTGATCGGCAATATACAAATTGCCGGCACTGTCCAGCGCGACATCACTTGGGTAGATTACCGCCTCACTCGCCGGGCCTCCATCGCCGATTACATCGACACCCGGCGAATCGTTCCTTCCAACCACATCACGGATCTCACCCGGCCCAACAACAATCGAGCGTGATCCACCATTCGGAAAGAGCGTCACCGGTGATCCTGAAGTGTTCAGAAAACGGATATGCCCGCTTCGGCGCCCCGAAAGTGATCCCGGTGGCCGAATCAGTGCTCCATACTGCGAATCGACTATGAAGAGCCCGCTGCTGCTCGTTACAAGTCCGGCTGGTGACAGAAATGTCGCGGTCGAGATCCGATTATCCTGCTTACCCAAATCAACCGCATTGTTCAGGCTGACGATTTGTCCAGGTTGAACCGTGATCTCAAAGGCCGACCCGGTGAAGAGCTTTACCGGGCTATTTCCTCGATTGACGTAGCGGAGCAGATTGAAAGGCGTCGCACTCGTGTCCGAGATGAAGAGGTTACCAAGAGCATCGAGGGCCATCCCCGTCGGCCGCTGCAACTCAGTGTAGATGGCCGCGACATTGTCGTAGGGGCGCATCCTGCCGCTTCCGGCAATCGTATTGATCGTTCCCGCTCTTACCTCAACACCACCAATCGTCACCGATCCACCGCTCAGATTGATGAAGCGGACTCGTCGAAAGTCATCATCCGGCAGGAAGACGCCCCGGGCATCAACCGCGAGCGTGATACTCCTGAACTGAGTGCTACCGGGAATGTTCAGGAATGCCGATAGCGCCGGCCCCCCATCACCGCACGCCGGCATCGCTTCCTGGTTACAACTGAGCGACATGCTGTTACCGGCAACTGTGGTCTTCACTCCCGAACTACTCAATCTTACGATCTGCTGTGAATTTCCAAGTGCGGCGTAGATTGTATTTCCCGGACCCACCGTGACGCCGATCGGAAATTCAAGATCCTGCGCATAGGTCGTGATTATCCCACCCGGACTGACCTGCCTGATCCGCCCCGGATTGGCACGAGTGTCCCCGGACTCTGCGATATAGACGATATCGCTCGAATCGACGGCGACACTGATCGGATTGATGATTCGTGAACTCTCCGCTGGCCCGCCATCACCATTGCCGCTTGTTACCGTTCCACCACCGGCAAAGATCGATTCCGTTCCATTGTCGCCATTCGAGGTCGTGACACGATAGACCGCGCGCCCCGCTCCTCCCGGACCTGTCGCCGTATAAAAAAGATCACGGTTGCTGCTGACCGCCAATCCACGCGCATCTGTCCGACCAACGTTGAAGACCGACAGGACGCGCCCCGGCGCAATCGTCCGCCGCAGGAAGGAGAAGTTCTCCGATCCGACATTAAGGACGCGGATCGCATTTGTGAGCGGTGTCAGCAGATAGACTGCCTCACCACCGGGATCGACCGCGATTCCCGTCACCTGCCCAAGATCGACCTCGCGTGCCGGTGAACTCTCATTGCCTACACCACCACCAGCAAGCAGATTGATTCCCGATGGCTCAATCGTCGCCCGCGCCATCGTGATCGTTGCCGTCGTGGTATTCACGAAGCGCAGCATCCCCGCCCCATCCCGCTCGTCGACAACATAGTACCCACGCCCCTTCGGATCGAGCGCCACCGCCGATGGCTGGATCATCGGCGCGGTCAGGACCGGCACACTGACGCTCAACCCGCCACCAACAATCGTCGAGATGGTCGTCCGATTACCCGGTCCAACCTGAAATGGAACTCCACCAGTCGCCATCACCGCCAGCACCATTCCACTCACCAGTACCAGGCTTACCGTCACGCGGCGAGCCATTGCAGCCTGACTGCTTTTCCCGAAAATGCGGCCCAAATGGCAGCCCGAAAGGTTGTTGTATTTTGAATTGCGGATGGACGAATTGCGGATGGACATCGATACCTCCCCCTGTCACGATTCATCAGGGACGAAGACTGCTTTTCACTATCCCGAAAGTCGATCGGATGTGTGAACAATAAAAATCTGTTATGGGGGCTGATCTACAATTCTGGGGGCACGGGGGAATGGGTCAGGCTGGTCAGACCCTGCTCTCGGAACCAGTAACAGCGAACCAGGAACAGGGAAGGGCAATTTTCAAGAGATCAGCAGCAAGTAAAGATCAGTAATAGTTACGGCACGGGCGTCAGGGGAGTAGTGCCAAAAATCAGCCAGTGGTGTCGACAAAACTCTAACCACTTTCCCAACTGACAGCCCTACGATTCAACATTAATCTTAATCATAAGTCAAGAAGTCATTTCAATTGGCAGACCGCGATGTTACGAAACTATTTTGCCGGATGGAAGAGTGCGGCCTCATAGCTGATACCAACACTGATGCCGGTTCGCGGACTGTCACGGTTGATGCCGTGTATCCCAGAGACATCCCAGGTCAGGCCACCGGCACGAATTCTTGCCCCGAGCCTTGCGACACCATCCGATTCAGTTCCACGCGGGGCAGCGCGCCGCGTGTTGTATCGTCCCTGAACCTCACTGGCCAGGGTCACACGATCCGACCAGCGCCACGTTGCGGCAAGACCATAGAGCATGACGTCATTCTGCGTAAACTGCTCGAGCGGGGCGGTCAGGATTCCCAGTCCGAGGTTGCCATAGACTCGCAGTCGCCCAAAGCTCTTTCCGGCAATGATCGTCGAAAAGAGGTTTATCTGGTTTACTCCAATTCCACGTGACTGATCAGAATTGGGCATCTCGACTCCGAATCGGGATCCGATCGCCGGCATTCTCCGTGTCTCCGCACGCATTTTGATCTTGGTCGCCATGTAAAAATCACCAATTCCATTGGTCGAATTGGGTGCCTGGCTCAGGCGGAGCGGGATTGCGCTCGGTCGATACTGGCGGTTGATGCTCAGATAGTTCTGAAGCACCCCGCCATACTCGATCTCGACGTTTGGCGCCAGTCCCATCGTCATTGAAACGACACCCAGCCGGCTCAGATCTCCATTCAACCCCGACAGCGTAAAATTCCGATCCTGCTGCAGGTCGAGTCCAATTTCGAAACGAATCGATCCCGGCGCGACAATCTCGATGTCCTCCGTAATCAGCGGGCGCTGCTGCGCCATTACGCCACTCAGGGCCGAGGCCAGGACAACGAAGAGAAGAAGCATCCGGCAGGTGAATTTTGATTTACTCATAATAACTTTCAGTCAGCCTCATCGTCCGGCGTTATTCCTGGCATCCTTCAAAATTGGGGCAAGATTGGGGCAAAATTAGGGCAAAATTAGGGCAAAATTCGGGGAAATTGCCG
Source organism: Acidobacteriota bacterium (assembly GCA_040378705.1). GTDB lineage: Bacteria > Acidobacteriota > Blastocatellia > RBC074 > RBC074 > CAIOZW01. Next base: position 5,567 of record JBEIMN010000069.1, on the reverse strand, counting down.
AAAACTGGCTATTTCGAGTTGACGACCTCACGAACAACCCGGAATCCAAGATCGAAGCGGCTCCGATTTGGAAGAAAGAAGTTGCGCTCGGCCGCCCGCAAGACAAGATTGCCTCGCCCATAACCACCACCACGAATAACCCTGGCCGGCCCCTCGAACCCGAGCATACTGACCTTTCGACCCTGTGCCGGGCCGCGTGGATCGACACGGACTGATTGCCGGTAGGCCATCGCGTCATACCAGTCGAGGCACCACTCCCAGACACTGCCAGCCGAGGTGAATCGGTCGCCGACCGTCCGTGACGCAATCTCCCACTCTGCCTCCGTTGGCAGTCTGTACCGAAACCCGGTCTTTTCCGTCAGCCATTGGCAGAAGGCTGTCGCATCCTCCCAGGTGACATAGACTACTGGCCGATCAGCCTGATCAGCCGGAAATAGGCCGTTTGTCCATCCATAAGTGATACCGACGGGTGCTGGTCGTCCTCTCTCCTCGATGAAGAATTTATAGAGCTGGTTGGTGATTTCACTCGCAGAGATCTCAAACGCCGAGAGCGTGACCTCGTGCGCTGGTCGCTGATCCTTCGATCCGCGATCGTCACCCCGCTCAAAAGTTCCGCCGGAGATCAGGATCAATGGTGGATTGTAGCGTGGGCGCAGACTGACCCTCAGCTCCTGCCGCTCACCCGCGGCAATGGCCACCGTCATACTCCAGTCCTCATAACCTGCCTTGAGAACCTGGACCTCGCGCAAACCCGGATCGAGTTCATCGACCCGGAACAGCTGGTTCACGATACTCTTTCCACGTCGCTTTCCATCGACAACGACCTCGGCCTCAGCCTGATCGACCGTCAGCCAGAGACGCCCACTTCCGGATATACTGACCAGCGGCAGCGAGAGCCTGACCAGCGGCTGATCAATCCCGATTATCCCCTGCCAGAGCTCGAATCCGGTTGCCCTGATTCGGACATCGTGCTTTCCCATCCCAATGTCGGAGATTGTCAGACTGCCATCTCCCGCTGCTCTTTCCTCACGTCCATCGATCTCGACAACCGCGTTTGGTACCGTCGTCAGGATCAGCTTTGCCGTCATCTCGCGCCGCGTAACAGTCTTCGCCGGCTTCACGGCGACAACCTTTGGTTTCGCTGTTCCTCGTCTCTTCCGCTCACTGACGATCGGCGCTTTCCTGGTCGGCGGGGGCGGGACGACAGGCTTCTCCGATGGCTTTGTCACCTGGGGCTTCCGTGCCTTTTCGACCCGACCATCGGGACTCTGTACAGCGGCGCCGGCACTCAGAAAGATCAAAGCCTGGGCCATCCAGATTCTTAGTAATTGCTGCCGGCTGGCCATAATCTCAAAAACTCCACGGTCATCAGTCGGCCGATTAATGTCGAACCGTAATAATTCTGCCAGCGCCACGGTATGATGACTCAATGGTCATTCGGGCTTCATTCGGGTTTACTGTCTGACAGAGCACTACTCTGAACGCTTCTCACGCAGCGAAATCCGGTCTTATCGTAGCCGTTTGCTTCGGGTACAACTCCACGAAAAGTCGTTGTCGAATGCTCTGGACTCGTATCGTAGGCGCCGCCACGAATCACTCGCCCTTCTTCCATTTGTCGTGCCCCCCCGGCCCCACTGGCCCCACCGGTATAGCTGATCAGCTTGTCGCTGGTCCATTCCCAGACGTTTCCAGACATGTCGGCGACTCCGAATGGACTCAGCCCCCATGGAAATGAACCGACTCGCACCAGACCTGCATCCCGGCTGGTCTCTGCGGACTGACCGGAGTTCGAATTCAGACTGTTCCAGTCATTCCCCCACGGATAGAAGCGCCCATCGAGGCCACGAGCCGCAAACTCCCACTCCGCTTCACTCGGCAGCCGCTTGCCTGCCCATTCGGCAAATGCTTTTGCGTCATCCCAACTTACATTGACAACCGGAAATTGCGACCGCCCAGTCGGGTACATGCCTCCTGACCAGTGGCGCGGCGGGCTCACGCCTGTCGCACGCACGTAGCGAAGATACTGCTCATTGGTCACCTCCGTCCGATCGATGAAGAATGGCGCAACCCTTACTTCGTGGACGGGACGTTCCACCTCGGCTCCATCCTCACGTCCCATGCGAAATATTCCACCACTGACAAGCACCATTCCTTCCGGAACAGTCACCGCCCCTAATTGCGTCGTCGTTGATTGCGCAGTCTGTTCTCCAGGCGTTCCCACGGCTGATGCCGGCGCAGTACCCTCACCCATCCTGACATTCAAAGGCTTTGTCAGCTCCATCCCTGCCCCGCGCATCATCCACCAGCTCGCCAGCAGTACAAGTATTATCACCACCACCGTGACGATTCCAAACGCCTGCCAGGCCGCATTGGTCCGGACTTTTACCTTATTCAACCCGGCCGTTGCCGATGGCTTGGGTTTCGATCCTGGTACTTCGGTTGTTATCCCACTCGCTCTGATTTTCCGGGCCGGCACCGTGGCTTGCTGCGGTGTCCGATCTTCTGCCGGCGCGGTCGACTCGGTTATCCGCGACCTGACACGCGGGGTGACACCGTAACCTGATCCTGATTCCGACCGCACTGGTCCATTTTCAGACTTTACCCGGGGGCTTCTCAACTCGTGAGCCGGAGCCGCTTCGGGGGCAGGCACTGGTACAGGCACTGATGCAGGCACGGGCTCAGGCTCCAACTCCAAAATTTCTCCGTCATCGATGAAGGTGCGGATGTCGGGCAGAATCGCAGCATTCCTGGTGCCGTGGGTCAGCCCCTCCAGTTCGGATATCCCATCACCTGGTACGTTGGCCATCCCCGTCAGATCAGCTTGAAAAGCAGCCGACATTGGTCTTGAAAAGGGCGATATGCTGCCACCGCACACTTCACAGAATCTGGAATAGGGTTTGATTGTCTCTCCACAGGATGGACAGGGTACCCTCTCAATATTCTCAACTTCGAGCTCGACCGCCGGACTCGCACTCGATACACCGCCAGCCGACGCCGAGACCGATCCCATCAACGCCTGGTCACGATCAAGCCCGCAGGTTCGGCAGTAGAGCCATCCACTTCGCCAGGATGTCCCGCAACCGTAACACCCGCCGACCACTGTCTCCTGAGATCGCTGACTCAGGCGATGCCCACACTGCTGGCAGAAATTCTCACCGTGAATGAACCGTCCGCCACATCTTGTGCAACAGAGGGCCTCGACCACAGACTCGTCGGTCGAATCGATCAGCGGATTGCCGCATCGACGACAGAAATTCAGGTGGTCAGGGTAGTGCAGATTGCACTTCGCACAGATCATACGGGGTTGACTCCTCTGTTTAATCGACATCATCATAATGTCACCTCCGTCAAGGGTGCAAGCTCGATACCATGGCAGCGGCTACCTGCCCGGAAAACAGTTCAGCAAAGATCGCTTAGATGTCAGATTGCAAGATGTAAGTTGTCAGTCGATCGATTCAACTTGATGACAATCTTTAATGTTTGGATTCTTTCGACCATTAATATACGAAAATTGTTAAGTTTCCGGCTTCTCAGCAGGGTGTTCGCCGGGAAATGGTCAGAATAGAGAGTCAACTTTACTGAAGCTCCGGGGAGCCGGTCAGGATTGGGCCAGTTTGAGCTGTGATTGGGCAGGGGGGGGCCAGATTCAGATTGGAAATGATCGTCTGATTGGCGATAAATCGGAGAGTGAAAAAAAAAGCAATTTTGTGCTTGCGTTGAGAGAGTGTTTTCGGTATATTTTCGGTGGTTGAGAGAGGGGCCGAAAGTTTGACGAGGGAGCTGAAGTTTCGAAGGTGCGGAAAGTTTCGAGGGATCTGAAAGTTTCGAGGGATCTGAAAGTTTGATAACCGCAAAAAGGTGACTATGCTTCCCACAATAATTCGGACCGCCACACAATCTTCGTAGTGTAAGATCAGGAGATCACCAGGTTTGACAGGTCGACCCTGATTGGCCTGACGGTACGATTGAGAGCTTAAGCGACTTAGTAAACAGGCAATTAATAAATTAAATTAAGGACAGGTCATGGCTTTGACACCGAAACAGATGAATCTGCATGACTTTTTGTCGCGATTTCATCAAAAACATGGATATGCCCCAACGATCGCCGAGATCCAGGAACATTTCCAGCTAAGCTCACCCGCTACCGTTCACGAGCAGCTGGCTGCTCTTGAACGCGAGGGGCTGATCCGACGGCAAAAATATGTTCAGCGTGGTATTGAACTGCTCCAGCCGGCCATTGCAAGTGGAGAATACGAGATTCCGCTTCTTGGAGTCGTCGCCGCTGGTCTGCCGATCGAGGCCGTCCTGACGCGCGAGACGATCACTGTCGCCCCGGATCTATTCGGTGCACGACGCTTTGCTCTTCGCGTTCGCGGTGACTCGATGCGTGATGAACATATCGCCGACGGTGATCTGATCATCGTCGAGCCAGTTGAGAATGCTCGCAACGGCGAGACCGTCGTCGCACTTGTCGATGACAGCGAATCGACAGTAAAAAAGATATATCACGAACGGACGCAGATTCGTCTTCAACCGGCGAACGAGAACTTCAAGCCAATTATCGTCAAACCTCCGAACCGTGTGCGCGTTCAGGGAGTAGTTGTTGGCCTGATTCGTCGATACAAGTAACCCTTCACAGGTGAGTTGCTCCGGACCTCAGTTTCCGGAGTCGTGATTGGTAATCGAGATTGTCCACGGTTTTTGGCCGCACGCAGATCTTTTCCGCGTTCGGTCGCCACGCCTGCAAGTTTAATTGCAGGCGTGGCCCCCTCACCCGTCTAACTGTCCCCGCGCTGTTTCATACTTGAAACGAGAGGCAGGCAGCGGGACAGATAGTTGGTTAAGGGGGAACAATTTCCCGCCTTTATCCCGCCAGATTTCATTCATCAGATACTCAGCCAAGGCGTCCACCCATCCCGGCTACCCGCGTCGGGATGGGTGAGACCGGCGCCTTTCGGGGGAGATGTGTGTTTGCTAACTGGTTGGCACAGGGGGTGGATCAGTGAGGGAGTTAAGACAGTTGTGGGGTGAATATTTTTATTCGATCTATTCAGTGAGCTGGGGGTAAGTGAGATTTGGAGCATTACGGATTGCTGATCCGAACGGGATAACTCGATCGGAGATGGCATTAACGCTGAGTGTTTGTGTGAAAGGGGGAGGCCATGTCGAGTCGGTCAATTAATGGTTCAGAGATTCAGGGGCAGAGAACTGGAAAGGCATTGCGAAAGAGGGGGCAGATGAGGAGAGGAAAACTGCGACGCAATTTACAGGGAGGGCGAACAGCAACAGCCACTCGGTTAGAACTTATGTGGAGGCTGGAGTCGCTGAGACAGGAGATATCTGAGGAGTGCAGGGGAAGAGCACGGCAGGAGGTGTGGGCTGCCTGTTGCGGTGAGATCGGGTCGAATATCACGACAGCGAGCTTTCAGGAGGAATTCCTCGATAAGACTGATGGCACAAATGAGCGCTCAAACGGGAATTCAACGAAAGTTCGGTCGTTGTGTGTGCCGGCTGAATCCGGTGGTCATTCTGTTCAGAGGCTTGACCGAACTGAGGATTCAACATTT
>JBEIMN010000068.1:0-10284 GCA_040378705.1 Acidobacteriota bacterium | reverse complement strand
TATATGTCAGTCTGCCTCGCAGTCGGAGCAGGTCGACGATGAGGAGCGAGTGTCCGTCCTCTTCGAGTTTGGATTCCGGGAGTGAAGCCTGAGGGGTCTCGAGTTGGGTCAGGTTCTCTTCTTCACCGACCGGGGTGTGGAGCAGACCATAGAACTGGCGCAGTTGCTCCTCGGCGACAGGTGGTGTGAAGCGGCTGACAAGTATTGTCGCGGCGAACGAGACACAGAGTGAGATGAGGAGTTGCGGCCCCTTTTGCCAGTGAAGAGGGCCCCCGGTCAAGGCAAAGGTCGAGATGCCGAGAATGATGCCGGCCCAGGCGCCGTGGCTGTTGGTGCGTCGCCAGATGATTGCTACCCACATTGGAACACCGACAAAGGCCATCATCTCGACGAAATGGATGGTCGCGGAGATGACGGTTGGGATGTAGAGGGCAATCAGCAGGCTGCCAATCGTGATCACTGCCGAGACGATCCGGCCGACGGTCAGGTAATGCGAATCATTCCCGTCTTTTTTGATGTAGCGCTGGTAGAGATTGCGAGTGAAGAGGGCAGAGCCCGCGATCATGAATGAGGCGCACGAGGCGATGACGGTCGCGATGATTGCCGCGATCATCAGGCCGACCAGCCCTTCCGGGAGCAGGAGCCTGACCATGGCGCCGAAGGCCAGTTCGCGCTTTGCATCGAGGTCAGCTTTCGGCAGCGCGCCGGTAACGACGAGGGCGGCGGCAAAGAGCCCGGCGAGCGCCCAACCGATGGTGCAGAGTCTTTTGATGAAGTTGCCGTAGGTCCATCCGACACGGCAGTTCATCTCTGTCTTGCCGCTGCCGGCGACAGACATGTGGTGTGGCTGGGCGACGATTCCGACCAGTCCGCTGATGACGAGCATGGCGATCGTGAAGAGTGTCAGCTCCTTCGGTGCGATGAGCGAAAACATTTGCGGCGTGTCGGCCAGTGTCTGGTGCAGTCCGCTAAAGCCGCCAATCGCCTTCAACCCGAATGGAATCAGAACGAAGGAGAGGATCAGGATGAAGATTCCCTGGATGAAATCGGTTGTCACGGTCGCGACCAGCCCGCCGGCGACACCGAAAAGAACGAAGAGTATCGTCACTCCCCAGATGATCCACGGCTCAGGAAGCCCCGTAATTGCGGTGATCGTCGTTGCCGCCCCTTTGATGATCGTCCCCTGCCAGAGCATGAACATGTAGAGTGCGAAGAGCGAATAGGCGAATCCGAGTGACCGGCTGAAGCGTTTCTCGAAGAAGTCGGCCGTTGTCACGTAGCGCATGCGGCGGAAGATGGGCGAGAGAAGCCAGAAGAAGGGGGTCGAGAAGATCCACATCCACTGGTACCAGATGCCGGCCATGCCGATCTGGTAGGAGGCGCCGGCGACACCAATCGCATAGTCGGCACGCGTGCCCGTTGTCAGCGCCTGTGCGATCATGAGGGCTTTGCCGAAGCCACGATTCCCCATGAAGAAGCTGCCCGTGTCCTTGACTCGTCGCGACACGTAGAGTCCAAAGAGCGTGATTCCTACCAGGTAGGAGATGATCACAATCAGATCAAGCTTTGATACTCCGAACATATGTTCTGTTTCCTCGGTCTCCTGCCAGTACCGGGATAGCCTGCCGGGGTAGCCTGGAGAATTATAGTCTTTATCATTTAAGTGTAGTTGTTGCGGGCGCAGTATAGCAGAATTGGCCGGAGATGACAGGGAGTCTAGGCCTGTGAATTCAAATTTGATAACGGCCTGGCGTCTGAACCAGATTTTCAGCGGAGAGGAGATTCCTGGAGTGGGGAGAGTGGCAGGTGGGGAATGGTTCTCGTCCCATTGGGAATAAGTTCAGTATAATTTACGGGAAGCGGCTGGTCTTATTGTTATCGGTTGGTTACGGAGTAAAATAAGGGCATGGAATTTTCAGAAACATTGAAGCTGGCACTGACTGCGATCTGGGTTCATAAGCTCCGATCGGTACTGACGCTGCTTGGAATTATCATCGGGGTGACGGCGGTTGTGGTTATCGTTTCGCTGATCCAGGGGTTCAACCGTTACGTCGACGAGAAGATTGCCGGGATCGGGGCTAAGTCATTCAGCGTTCGCCGGTTTGGATTTGACGACTGGAGAACGACCGATACGATTGCTGAGGCGCAGCGTCGCAACAAGGAGATCGGCTTTGATGATTTCTACTATCTGCGGGAGCGAGCGACGCAGGTCGGGCTGATCGGAGCGAAGGCGAATGGGACGCCATCGCAGATCCGGCATGGCAACGAGACGATGGATTCGGTTTCGGTCGACGGGTTGACCGCCAACATCCTTGATATCGAGAAGATCGAGGTCGCGGAGGGGCGGTTCTTCACGACGGCGGACGATCTGGCTTCGCAGAATATCGCATTTCTTGGCGCGGATGTGGCGACGAAGCTCTTTCCAAATTCGAGCGCGGTCGGGCAGGAGATTTCGATCCGCGGGTTGCCATACCGTGTGATCGGAGTGGCGATCGCGAAGGGAACGGTTTTCGGTCGGCCGCAGGATATCTTTATCAATCTTCCGATGCGGACATACATCAAGAACTTCGGTCCACCGGTCAGGCAGCGTGGATTTTACGTTGTCGCTACGGCAAAGGATGACAACCGGTTTAGTGACGCGGTCGAGGAGGTGCGGTCGTTGATGCGCGTCAAGCGTGGACTCACCTACCAGGAGAAGGACAATTTCGGTATCAATACGCCGGATGCGATTATGGGTATTCGCGACCGGATTCTGGGTCCGATCTTCATTGCCGCGATCGGGGTGCCGGGAATTGCGCTGGTGGTTGGTGGTATCGTTATTATGAACATTATGCTGGTCAGCGTGACAGAGCGGACAAAGGAGATTGGGATTCGGAAGAGTCTTGGAGCGCGACGCGGTGATATCCTGCGCCAGTTCCTGATTGAGGCGATCACACTTTCGGCGATCGGGGGTGCGATAGGGGTCATGATCGCGTGGATTGTCGGTCGTGTCATTACGGCAGTCTTCTTCCCGACCTATCTTTCACTGACGGCGGTCGTGGTCGCGGTCGGGATCTCCGGGTTGGTCGGAGTCCTTTCGGGACTATTGCCGGCCCGCAAGGCGGCGATGCTCGATCCAATCGTTGCCCTGCGCGCGGAATAAAAAAGTTAAATAAGTAAAACTGACCAACTGAAATTGACCAAATGAAGCTAATAAGAAGTGACATTTACGAAAATCTTAAGATGGCGATCGAGACGTTGAGAGACAACAAGCTCCGGTCGTTTCTTACCGTCCTTGGCGTCGTGATCGGGGTGGTGACGGTCATGGCGATCGCCTCGATCATTAGTGGAATCGACTATGCGGTGACGAAGCAGATCGAGTCGTTTGGAACCAACTCGATCTTCGTTACCAAGTATGAGTCTGGCGTCCGTTTTGGTCCTCCGACGCGCGAGGAGCGGATGCGCAAGAGTCTGACTTATGAAGACGCGATGGCGATTGCACAGTTACCCGCGATCAGTCAGGCCGTTCCGCTTCTGAACATCACCAACGACTATTTTGGGCGGAAGATCTCGGTCAAGGCGGTTGGGAAGGAGTCGGCGGCGGTCAATCTGCAGGGGACGCTGGCGGAGTATGAGAACACAGGGATCTGGGTTCTCGCGGCGGGCCGATTCTTCACGAAGTCAGAGAACGACAGTCGGGATACCGTCTGTGTGATTGGCGCGACGGTGGCGGAGCAGTATTTTCCGCTCATGAATCCGCTCGACAAGCTGCTGACAATTGGCGGGCGTGAGTTTAGGGTTGTTGGAGTTCTTGAGAAGCGCGAGCAGCTTTTCGGTGGGGGAGAGGGAAGTAACGACGAGAACAATGTCATCTTTCTGCCCTACTCGGTTGCGGTGAAGTTGAAGCCCAACGCAGAGGATGTCTTCATTCTTGCAGTGGCGAAGCCGGGTTATCTGCGGCAGGGGATCGATCAGGTGACAGAGTTGCTGCGGGTTCGGCGACAGGTTCCGCTCGATAAGCCGAACAGTTTCGGGGTGTCGACCGCCGATTCGATCATCGATACATTCCGGTCGATTACGTTTGGAGTGGCTGTAGCCATGGTTGCGATCTCATCGGTTGGGTTGCTGGTGGGTGGGATTGGGGTGATGAACTTCATGCTGGTCTCGGTGACGGAGCGGACGCGTGAGATTGGAATTCGGAAGGCGATCGGGGGGCGGCGGCGGGATATTATGTGGCAGTTTCTGATCGAGGCGATGACGCTGACCGGAATGGGTGGGGTGATCGGACTCGGGGTTGGATGGCTGGTGACGCTGATCATCAAGCTGATTGTTCCGTCGTACGTTCCACTCTGGGCGCCAGTAGTCGGGTTGATCTCAAGCGTTGCGATTGGTCTTGTCTTCGGACTCTGGCCGGCCTGGAAGGCGTCGAGCCTTGATCCGATTGTTGCTTTGCGTTACGAATGAGCCGGATTGGCGGACGATTGGCCCGGGACTGCTCAGTCTCCGGCAGGGAGGCCGGTTACGGCGATATCTTAAACAGGGTGCAATATGCTCGAGAGACGAGACTTTGGAGTTGGGGCGACTGGGCTGGGGCTGGGGCTGATGCTTATTCTTGGACTTTTCTACTATCTTGGCGGCCGGCCAGCCCTCTATCCGTTGATCAGCATGGGCGAGAAGATGGCGGGGCGAGCGGGGATCAGCGTCACTCCGACTCCGGATGACCAGGTGCCAGTGGATTCTGTTACGGGAGGCACGGTCGACTCAGGTGGATACACTGGCAGCAGGGGCCCGGGACAGCCGTCGACAGCAGGCGGTGTAAAAGTGGCGCCTGCCGCCGGTAGCGGGCAGGTTTTGCGAGTCAGGCAGAACAATCTCTCGATGCATAAGTGTCCCGGCTATGAGTGTCAGTCGATCGGGACGCTCGCCATCGGGACAAAGGTGACGCTGCTTGGTGATCGCGATACCAGCACCGGCGAGGAGTGGTGTCGGGTTCGCGCCGGTACTCGCGAGGGTTGGGTCAGCCGTTATTATCTTGAATAGGCGCGATTGGCTGCACTATCCTCGTTGACCGATCAATTTTACCATTCCCGCCCTGCCTATCTTTTCTGAAATGCACGCAGGCAGTTGAGCCATTCGACGATGTGCGCGGTAACCTCATCGCGGTTTAGTTCGTGAAGGGTTTCGTGGCGTGCCTGGGGATAGACTCTGTAGCTAACATTCCGAATTCCCATTGCGCGATAGGTCTCGGCCAGAAATTCGCACCCGCGTCCCTGCCTGTTTACCGGGTCATTACGACCGGAGAAGATGTAGATGGGGAGGTCTCGTCTGATTTTGGCCCGGTTTTCGGTGCGTGCAATCTCGACGATCGCGTCGAGCAGATCGGCCCAGAGCTGGTTGGAGGCGGTGAATCCGCAGTAAGGATCGGCGATGTATTGATCGACCGCCTGTTCATCGCGGGAGAGCCAGTCGAAAGAGGTTCGGTTCGGGGCGAATTCACGATTGAAGGCTCCGAATGAGAGATTATCGATCAGATCGCTCCGTCCATGCTTTCCCTGGCGCTGGCATTCAATTTTCGCAATCAGCCGGCCAAGTTTCTTGAGCAGTCCAACCTCGCCGCTGGCGCCCGACATTATCACGGCGTCGAGCAGTTCGGGTGATTGGGAGAGTATCTGCTGGGCGATGTAGGAGCCCATGCTGTGTCCGAAGAGGTAGAGGGGGAGTTGCGGAAACTTTCCACGTTCAGACTGGCAGAGTTCGATCGTATCGTCGACGAGAAGCTGCCACCCGTTATTATCGGCGACGACTCCCAGATTTTCAGCGCTGGTTGCGGTTCGGCCGTGTCCGCGCTGATCGTGACCGAAGACCTGATATCCCTCCTCGGTCAACGATTCCGCGAGTGCGTCGTAGCGACCAGCGTGCTCCGACATTCCATGGACGATATGGACGATTCCACGCCCGACCTCATAGTCCGGACTCCAGTGATGGACGAAGATCGAGGTGCCGTCTCTTGAGGTATGGGTGACTGATTCAGTTTTCATTTGGTTCGCTTTCTGCCAGTCCTGCCAGTTCTATTGGCCTTTTCAGCTCTGTTTGTTTTCTGATTCATCACTGAGATAGCCGATCGTGATTCCGTATTGACCGAGGTAGTAGGTTGCCCAGATCAGAAATCCGCTTCCGGGGATATTCTGCCAGAAGCGGTCGGCGGCGAGTAACGAGTCGGAAGTCATAAAGAGTAGCGCTCCGATCGCGACCCAGTGAGTCGAGAGATTGGCCCAGAGGGCGGCAACGACCATCAGTGTGATGGCACAAATGTAGGTCATGACGGGGAGTGCAACCTTGCCCAGTCCGGGTGCAAGCCACTGCGAGAAGATCAGACTGAAGGCCAGTACCGCGACGGAGACCAGCAGGCGGATGGTTGGTGGTCGGAGCGGGCGGCGCCATTTTCGAACGAAAAGAAAAAGGTAGACGAGGTGGGCGATCAGAAAGGCGATCAGCCCGTAAATAAAACCGTTATCAACACGGAGTGCGAGGAAGATGTCGCCAAGGCAGGAGAGGGCGAGGGCCAGTCCGAGGCCGAGCGTGCCAGTTGCTGGCGGTAGCCGTCGCGCCTGACGAAGAGGGATCACTGGCGCGCTGCAGAACAAATCAGGCAGGCTGCAGATCAAATCAGAGCGTCCGGCGATCGGTGGTAGCCGTCGCGCCTGACGAAGCGTGATCACGGCCAGCATTCCGACACCGAGCGCCTTGATTATAACCCGTGCCGGATATGGCGGGGTGGTTGGCAATAACGGGTAGAGCAGAAAGAGCATCCCTCCGACAAGAGAGGTGATCCAGAGTATCCGGTCGATCGGCTCGGGGTTGCGCAGGGCGCGATGAAGATGGTCTGGTATCCGGATCATTGAGACTCCTCGTGCTGACTGGCCGTCTGACGATTCGCAGATTTGACGAAACCTGCCGGTCTGCCGAATTGACGGCTCAGGGTATCAGCAGAACTTTTCCGGTTGTCGCTCTTCCTTCGATCTGACGATGGGCCTCGGCGGCTTCGGTGAGCGGAAAAGTGTTTCCGATTCGCAGATTGAGTTTGCCCGATTCGACCAGAGTGAGGAGTTCACCGGCGCGCCAGAGCAGCTCTTCACGGGTTGCGGCATAGTGGGCGAGGCTTGGTCTGGTCAGGAATAGCGATCCCTTCTGAGCGAGCAGGGCGGGATCGAATGGCGCGACCGGACCGCTCGATTGCCCGTAAAGCGCAAGCATCCCGCGCGGCGCAAGGCAGTTGATGCTCTTCAAAAATGTATCGCGACCGACTGAATCATAGACAACCTGGACGCCACGTCCATCTGTCAACCGGCGAGTCTCGAGTTCGAAATCGGATTCGGTGTAGATTATGACGTCGTCGGCACCCGCGTTGCGAGCCAGTTCAGCCTTTGCCGGAGTTCCGACGGTTCCGATGACCCGTGCACCGAGTCGCTTCGCCAGTTGGACCAGCAGGAGGCCGGCGCCGCCGGCTGCGGCGTGGACGAGTGCCGTCTCTCAAGCCTTCAGTGGGTAGACGGACGTGGTCAGATAGTGTGCGGTCATTCCCTGCAACATGAGCGCTGCCGCTGACCGCTCATCGACACCCTCCGGAATCCGAACCAGTTTCCAGGCAGGAACGGCGGCAAATTCGGCGTAGGCACCAATCTGCATGGCATAGGCGACGCGATCGCCAACACTGACTTCTGTCACATCCGGGCCGACCGCTTCGACCGTTCCTGCTCCTTCCATTCCGGGAATGAATGGCATCGGGAGCGGATAGAGCCCGGTTCGGTGATAGACGTCGATGAAGTTAAGGCCGATCGCCCCGAGCCTGACGAGTGCTTCGCCGGCCCTGGGAACTGGTCTCGCTGCATCTTCAATTGTCAGTACTTCCGGGCTGCCGCATTGGTGAACGACGACTGCTTTCATGCTCTTCTCCATTGTCTGAATCAAAAAGTGAAATTAATGGATCCTGATCGAGCATATTGTAACTGTTCGATCTTTCATCTCCAAACTTCTCCATCTTTCAGCCTGGCAATATTTTCAGCTGGTCAAAAGGGCAGTGGGCCAGCACTGTCCCGACTGGGGGCACATAGCCTCTTGGACACGAGTTCATTTTCGGATTGTCATATCGTGCGTTACAATCAGGTGTCTTCTCGTGTCTCAGGTGGAGGCGGGAGCGACAGGAGTTCAATCAAGGAGTTCAACAGGCTGTGAAGAATTTTTTGGAGACCCAGATGGGTAAGGAAGTCGATGTGACCTGTGAGGGCGCGACCATTAGCGGTCGGATCACACAAATCGAGGGAGATGTCCTCTGTATCGAGAAAGAGGGAGTCATCTGCTACATCAATATTCAGAAGATCGTTGCGGTCTGGGAGCCTCGTGAACGAAAAGTTCAGGCGCCAGGTTTTGGCGGGCGTCCATTGTAACGTCTCCGCAGGCGAACTTACGGTCGGGGCCGGTTTGCCAGCCGTCCCCCTTCATTAATTTTGGAATTTTGGCAACTCTGGCGCTATTCTGGCCGGTCACTTCACCTTTTTTGCTGCTTTCCCGATCGGGACCTTTCGGTACCCGGTTATCCGCTCGCCCCAATACTCAGAATAAAAAGATCTGGTTACGCCCTGCGACGTTGATGCGTGGTAGAAGGAGTAGTCGTCACGGACGATGCCGACGTGGTTGAGATCTTTGAAGAAGACCAGTATTCCGAATTCACCACTTTCATCCTTGTTCGCTTTGGGGAGTGTTTTCCAGAGGGTTCGGGTGCTGGTTCGCTTGATCTCAACGCCAGCCTCCTTGAAAACGCGCCAGACCAGTCCGGAGCAGTCATATCCAGAGATATCGGTACCGCCTTCGAGGTAGGGGGCTCCAAGGCGTTCGATGATTGCCTGATAGAGCAATGCGTCGAACTCTGAATGGTCTGTTTTTGGATCCTGGGCGAAGAGACTGGCGGTCCCTGGAATTTGTGGAATCAGGAGCTGGATTGAGAGCAGGAGGAAGATCCGGGCGAATGATCTCATGGCCGCACCTTTATTGGATCAAATATTGGATTAAAACGTCGATCGGGGAGAAGCGATCTGATTCAGCCTCTCCCCGAACTTCGGAACTGATATTTCAATCCTGACTATTTTGATCGGCCAGCCGGTGCGCGGCGATATCCGGTGATTCGTCCACCCCAGTAGCCGTCGTACGTCGAGAGCGTCACACCCTGGCTGCGCGAGGCGTGGTAGAAGGTCTTTGAATCGCGAACGATGCCGACGTGCTTCAGTCCGTTGAAGAAGACGAGTGTTCCAAACTGGCTCTTCTCTTCTTCGGTCGCCTCTGGGAGCTGGGCCCAGAGTGAGCGGGCGGCAACCCGCTCGAAGTCGTTGCCTGCCGATTGGAAGACCCTCCAGACGAAGCCGGAACAGTCGTACCCGCGGTCGTCCGTACCATAGAACCGGTAGCGAACACCCAGCCGCTTGGCGATTTCACGATAGAGCGTCGAGGTTGCTTCGTTGATGAAGAGTTGTGGCGAGGACGCCGTGTCGTCACGAAGCACAGGGAAGACCAGCGAGAGAAAGTCCTTGTTGTCATCCTTGCCAGCCGTCTCACCCGGAAGAGCCGGAAGCGACGGAAGCGACGCGTATTTGTTGAGTGTTCTGGTTATGAACGAAGACCTGTCGTTAGCCTGGGCCTGACCCTGAGCCTGGGCCGAAATGCATACCGAGCCAACGCATAATAGTCCAAGCGATAAGGTGAACAGGTTTTTGAAAGCTCGATTCATGTCTATCTTGTCTCCAGCAATTTTGTCTTCAGCAAGCTCATCTCCGGTAAGGGACTCCCCCGTCCGGGAGAGCTTGTCTCCCGCAAAGCACCGCATTAGTGTCAATATTTCCTGGCCTTTTCGAACGCCGGCTCTGCCGTGTCCATTGATTTAGGCTCTTATGTCAATCAGTCAATTTCAATGTATGTAAAAATTACACCACCTGAAAGAAAAAGTCACGCGATTCCAAACAAACAAAAAAGGTTGCCCCGGTGGTTGGCAAAGATTAGCGGGATGGTCAATTATGTGGGGCAACGCTATACTGAATCGAAAGTGTGAGACCAGTGGGTCAGGATCGACCGTCGCCGGCAGAGAGATCCGGCGTTGAGACTAGTGATTGGGAAGTGCAGAGCCTTAAAGCATAACAATGAAGATTGCGATATTGGGCACGAGGGGAATTCCAGGCAACTACGGTGGTTTCGAGACCTTTGCCGAGCAGCTGGGGACCCGGCTTGCGGCGCGCGGTCACAGCGTAACCGTCTACTGCC